>JARXKQ010000037.1 GCA_030271555.1 Chloroflexota bacterium
GGAAGATATTTCGCGGGTGTTCGTCAACGTGGGCAAAGCCATCGCGGCTTAGGAAAAAGCGCTGACGCATACTGAATCGCGGTTTGATAAATATATGAAATGCGTTCTCGAAAAAACCGCGGCACCATCGCTCACACCTACACCGGCCGAGTGACACTGGCGCAGGTGAACGGCCGGCCCGTCACTGAAGCCGTGATCAACGGCCTTTACCTTGGTTCGTTGGGCATCCCCGTCGGCCTGGTCAGTGGCGACGACGCCCTGGCCGAGGAGCTGGCAGATTGGCTGCCCTGGGCGGAACGCGTCGTCGTCAAGCGGGGCGTGTCCTGGCAGGCGGCGGATTCGCTCCATCCCTCCAAGGCGCGCGAGCTGATCCAGGCCGCGGCGCAGCGCGCCGTCGCTGGGCGCAGCAGCATGAAGCCCTTGGAGCTGCCCGCGCCATTGGCGCTGAGCGTCGAGTTCGCCAACGCGGGCCAGGCTGATGTGGCAGCAACAATCCCGGGTTTCAGCCGCAGCGGCGATCGGGCGATCACCTACTGGGCGGACGATGCGGTCACGCTATTCCGCGCCTTCCTGTCCGCCGTGCGTTTGGCGGGAACCGCCGATGATTGACCAATGAACGATCCACGCAACGTCACCCCGGGCGCGCCCCAGCATCAGGGCCCCGAATGGGCGGCCTGGAATTGGACCCAGCGCGGTTGGAACTTCCCTTGGCTGGGGTTGCTCCTGGTGCTGGTCGGCGTTGGGCTGCTCATCCAGTATTTCGTGCCCGGGGTCAGCGCCGGAACGCTGGTCTTGACGGCACTGGGCACGCTCTTCCTGGCCGCGTGGCTTTTTGGCCGCTCGCGCTGGGCGGTTGTGCCGGGCCTGTTGATCCTCGCCCTGGGCGTCGCGGGTCTCGCCCGTGAGCTCAACGTCTACGACGGCCCGGGCCTCACCGCCCTCGCGCTCGCGGCCGCGTTTGTGCTGATCTGGGTGCTGGACTACGCCCGCGGCGTGCGCAGCACTTGGCCGCTGTGGGGCGCGGCGATCTTCGGGCTGATCGGCTTCGTCCAGCTGTCGGGCAGGCTCGTCGAAATCCCACAGCTGGGCGCCCTATGGCCGGTTCTGATCATCGTGGTCGGCCTGTTGTTGCTCTTGTCGGCGCGGCGCCGCACTCCCTGAGCGGTAAGCGGCGGTCTATTTCGTATAGATCCCCGCGGGGTCGAGGTCGTCGCGGATCAGGCTCAGCTCCGCGTCCGAGGGCGGCGCGGTTACGCCCAACGACTGGGAGACGCGCGGCGACCAGCCCATCGCTCCCTTGACCTGGTCGAGCGTCACTCCCTGGTGGAGCGCGTCTAGCTCCAGCTCGCCATCGACTGGGTGATACACGCCCAGATCCGTCACGACGACGCGAACCCGCTCGCCAACGCTCGTCCGGAAGTCCAGCCGCTCCACGAAGGATCGCGGCGACTGGCGCATGATCACGAAGATCGACTTCGCGTTCTGGGCAATCTCGCATGCGCCACCTGAACCCGGTAGCCGCGTCTTGGGCGCCTCGTACGGACCGATCACGGTCGAATTCAGGTTGCCCCGGCGGTCGATCTGGGCCGCCCCCAGGAAGCCGACGTCGATCAGCCCACCCTGTAGGTAGTACCCGAAGAGCTCGAACATGCTCGTCACCGCGGTCGCATGGGTGACGATGGTGGGGTCACCGATTGACAGCGGCAGCCGGGCGGGGCGGGCACCGAATACCCCCGCTTCGTAGACCAGCTGCAGATCGGGCGCGACGGTGCGCTTGGCCAAGTTGACGGCGATATTCGGCAGGCCCACACCGACGAAGCACACTCGCTGACCGGCCAGCTCGCGCGCCGCCGCGACGATCATCATCTCCGACGCGCTCCAGACAACGGGCGTCGTGGCCTGACTCATCTCGTCACAGTACCCGGTCTGGCGTCGAGAAGCCGGAAATAAGTCACCGCCAATTGCGCGGTGAGGGTGCATCGACATAGTGGGCGGTATCCCTAATGTTCACCGCCGCGACAGCCCGCCGGCTGGAGAAGAGATGCCTCGGTTCGGCACGTTCGCAGTGCTTCGCGTTGCCCCATTCCTTGCGCTGATTGTCCTGGGCACACCCGCAGGGCATGCGCCCGCGCTAGCCGGGTCCGTATCTTGGCCAGCGTCATCGGGTCTCGTGGTGGGTGAGGTCGTCACGCGCGGCTCAGCGGCCTCGGATCAGTACGTCGAGCTATACAACGCGTCGCAGGCCGCCGTCGATCTGGGTGGGCTCGAGCTGGTGTACGTGACTGCCAGCGGATCGACCGTGACGCGCAAGCAAGCCTGGTCCACCGGCACGCTTGCAACCGGTGCGCACCTGCTGGTCGCCAACTCCAACGGCAAGTTCGCCATAGATGCGGACGGCTTGTTCAGCGGCGGGTTTTCGACCACGGGCGGCACATTGGCGCTGCGCAAGATCGGCGGCCAGGTAATTGATTCGCTCAGCTGGGGGAGCGCTAGCAACAGCTTTGTCGAGGGCCTCCCCGGTGGCGCCCCGCCTACGGGCAGCGGCCTCGAACGCCGACCCGGTGGCTCAGCCGGGAACTGGCTGGACACGAACGACAACTCCGCCGACGCGTATATCTCTCCGGCACCTGTCGCCCAGGGGCTGGCGGCGCCGCCGGTCACCCCGCCTACCGCCGCGCCCAGCCCATCTGACGCGGCGTCGCCGGATCCCACACTTACAGCATCGCCCTCGCCCACCGACTCTCCACCGCCTCTCTGTCCCACCCCGTCGGCATCACCAACGGCAACACCAACGGCATCTGGCACCGATTCGCCGACTGCATCGGTGGCGCCTACGCCATCCGGTTCTCCGACATCGGTCAACACGCCCACACCCACGCCAAGCCCAGCGCCCACCGCGGCCCCCACGCCCGTTCCAACACCGCAGGCAATCACCATCGGCGCGGCCCGCGGCGCGTCGCTCGGCTCGTACGTGTCAGTGATCGGGCGGCTGACGACGCCGCTGGGCCTGATCAATGACGGCCGCGGCGCGTTCATCGAGAGCGGCGGTGCCGGCATCGCCATCAATCTCGTTGCTGGTTCGTGGCCGCCGGTCGCGCCTGGCACTGACTTGCTCGTAAGCGGCGCGCTCGCGGACAACGTGGGCCAACTCACCATCGAAATCGCCGGACCTGGGGACGTGGCTATGGTCGGGAGTGGCTCAATGCCCGCGCCCTATCTCGTCGCGACCGGCCTGGTGTGCGAGCCGTTTGAGGGCAGGCTGTTGGCTGTCGAGGGCTTGATCAGCGCCGACGCCGCCCAGGAGCCGGACGGCCTGCGAACGACGATCGACGACGGCAGCGGCCCCCTGGACGTGGTTGCGCCGCTTGGCAGCTTCGTCCAGGCTTCCGAGCTCCGCGCCGGCGCTCGGCTCAACCTCGTGGGCGTAATCGGCCAGCGCGACCTCAGCGGCTTGGGCACCAGTGGCTATCGGCTGATCCTGCGCTCGCCAGACGACCTCCGGCCGATTGTCGCGATCTCCCACGGCAGCGCCGTGAATGCGCAGGCGCTCGTTGACCTCGTCCTCGTCGCCGCGGTACTGGCCCTGTTCGCCGCCCGCCTGCTTGTACCCCTCTGGCGCCGCCGAGCCTAGCCGGCCGCCTCGACAGGATCGAGCCGCCTGACCTCCGTGACCACGTCGAAACCCCGATCAGGGCTGATGATCACTTCGATGCCCTCTTCGATACATGTCGCTACGTGGACCAGATCGCGAGCCTCCAGCGTGGGGTAGCGGCCAACCAATTCCACCAGCCGATGCGCCATTCGATCGGTCACGGCTAGGACTGGGCTGAATATTGCCAGGGCCTCACGTGCGATCGCCGCTCCCGTTTCGTGGCGCTCGATGGCCATGTAGCGATGGATGATTTCCTGAATGACCTCGGCCGATGTCACGGCGATGAGTTGTCGGTTCTTTGCCCGTTGAATGATCGTCTGACACGGGACGCGAAGTGTGTGGTCGCCGCCGCCGGCATACATGAATATCGCTGCATCCAGGAAGGCAGTCATCCGTACTTGCCGAGCTGGCCACGCAGTATCTGCTCCTTCATCACGGGCCAGTCATCGACTGGTGCGTTGAGCGCAAAGAGGCGCTCGAGAGCGGCCTGGCGTTCATCCGCTGTTGGCGTGTCCGTGTACGCATCGACTGCGTCGCGGATCACCGCTCCCACCGACTTCCTCTCGCGCTTCGCGCGGCGCTTCAGTTCGGCCAGTTGGCCCTTCGAAAGTAGGACCTGGGTCCGTTCACTGAACATGTGCATACTATACCATCAGTGGTATTCGCCGTAGTCGACCGAGCCGCTCGGCGCCGGCGTCGGCCGTAGGCCCATTAGCCGTTCCTTACCCAGCTTGTCGAGATATTCGCCACGGCTCGCCACGCCGCGGACCCATTCGTCGATCCAGGCCTGGAGCGAGTCCTCCTCGCGCGACACCTTGTCCCATTCGAGATAGAACGCGTTGTCGCGGTCGTAGTAGCCCTGCGCATACGAGGGGTGTGCGCCAAAGGGCTCGACCACGACGGCATCGACCACCAGCCCGGGCAGGATGGTCCGGTTGGGGTCGGCCCGGATGACCGATTCATCGACCAGCTCCTCTACGACCACGATAACCCGATCGGCCGCAAAGGCAGCTTCCTTCTGGCAGCCCAGCAGACCCCACACCTGGGTATCGCCGGCGGCATCGGCGCGCTGCGCGTGGATGATCGTCACATCGGGCTTCAATGCCGGGACGGCGTAGAGCTCGTCGTCGGAGTAGGGCGACTTGATCGGCTTGATGAGCGGGTTCGCCTTGGGTAGGTCGGTGTCTTCATACGAGCGCAGCGGGAAGAAGGGCAAGTTCATCGCGCCCGCTGTGTAGCGGCAGACCATGCCGAAGTGGCTGTATTCCTCGAGCTCCAGCTTGCGCGGGGTCGCCTCAGCCCACCGACGGATCGCATGCAGGCTGCCCACCCCGGGATTGCCCAGCCAGCTGAAGACGAGCTTGCTTGCCACCCCCGCCGCGATCATCTGGTCATACACGAGATCGGGCGTCAGCCGGCACAAGGTGAGGTCGCGCCGGCCCTGGCGAATGATCTCGTGGCCAGCGGCAAAGCTGATGAGGTGGGTGAAGCCCTCGATCGCGACGCTATCGCCGTCGCGGACAAGTTGAGCGATCGCGTCGCGCATTGACGCGACCTTGTTGTCAGTCACGCCGCGATCATCGCGCATACGACGAAAAGAGGGGCCGTAAATCGACGGCGGCGACGGCTCACATCACACGACTGGCGCTCGTGCTGGTACGGAGGTCGTGTGCGTCGGCGGGTGCGGTCGGGCCTTGTGCGGTTAGGGGCGGGAAGAATTCGAGGCCCGCTCGGCGAGCGGCGCTTGGCGGTCGCTCGAAATGATGCGGCGCGTCACTTATCCGCGGGCTCACCGCGCCTTAGCCGGGCGTTATCTGGTGCTTGGCCGCAACTCGCCGGCGTCCGACATCGCCTACACCCGCTGAACGAGAAAGTGAGCGCGTCCCGATTCCTCGCGGCTGACGTACTCGCGCGCCTTCTTCGACCAAGCGTCTAGTTGCTCTCGACTGAAATAGAGGTTCGGATCAGCGTCAGCGCCGGTGACCGGATCGCACAGTGGCACGCGCTTGCGCGTGAGCGCGCCGTCGTAGATCTCCAAGGCCGTGGTGTCGAACATCGTTTCCTTCAGCTCGAGGCTTGGGACTGACCCGATGAGGCCACTCAGGCCGGCGACCGATGGAATGAACAGGTGCCGGGGCGGGTCGAGCTCGACCCAGTCTGGCCCAAGCTCGGCCCACGATCTGTTGACCACGGGGATGCTGATGAGGATATGGCCGCCGGGCGCGCACAGGCGGGCCACCTCACGAAGCGCGGCACC
Source organism: Chloroflexota bacterium (assembly GCA_030271555.1). Taxonomy (GTDB): domain Bacteria; phylum Chloroflexota; class Limnocylindria; order Limnocylindrales; family CSP1-4; genus JALYGJ01. The sequence goes on from JARXKQ010000037.1 coordinate 5,910, forward strand.
TGGATCGGGCATGTGCTCGAGGCTGTCGCACATGAGCACGAAGGCGTACGCACCGTCGAGATCCTTGAGCTCGCCTTTGGTGATGGTCAAATTCGGTTCGGCGACGCTGTCCTTGACGAACGGATCCACGCCGTTCAGGTCCCTGAAACCGGCACGCCGCAGAGTCCGCAGGAGCGCGCCGTTGCCGCAGCCAACATCCAGGACGCGCGTGGAGTAGCCAACAGAGGCCGTGCGCATCGCTCGCCACAGCGCCATGTGCGAGGGCAACCGTGCGCTGAATACGCGGGGAATGTTGAGCAGGGCGAACACCGCCAGCCGCCGCGCAAGATGGCCGTGACGCGGGCGATATTCGATCGTGAACGAGTAATACGTGGCCGGGTAATGCCTGGAGAGGTCGGCCGGCACCGCTGCGATGCTGAGGCTGCCGCACGTCGCGCATTGGAGGTATTCGAACGGCTCGCGCGAGCCGAACATCATCTCTTCGAGTTGCAGCGGCGCAACCGCCGCCGAACCGCAAACGCGACAGCGCGCGCCGGTTGTCACACGCGAAAGCTAGCCGTCGACCTCGCCGTCGTCGATGGACATCCAGCGGCGCGACTCGTCGTAGGTGCTCTTGGGGGCCTTGGCGACGGTCGCGACGGCCTCGCCCAGGATGCGCACGCAGGTATCGATCTCGTCCGCGGTCACGACGAGCGGTGGGCAGAGGCGCACGACGTTCTCGCCGGCCTCCAGGACGAGCAGGCCGCGCACGAAGCACGCCCACTGGACTGCCTCGGCAGTTTCGCCGTTATCAAATTCGAGGCCGATCATCAGGCCCTTGCCGCGCACGTCCTTGACGAGCGCCGGGTACTGCATGGTCAGCGGCCGCAAGCCGGCGAGCGCCTGCTCGCCGCGCGCACCGGCGTTGTCGATGAGCGACTCTTCGAGCAGCTTGATCGTCTCGAGCGCGACCGCGCACGAGACGGCGTTGCCGCCGAACGTCGAGCCGTGATGGCCCTTGCTCCAGCTCATGAGATCGGCGCGCGCGATCACGGCGCCCAACGGCATGCCTGACGCGATGCCCTTGGCGGTCGCGACCATGTCGGGCTGGACGCCCCAGTGGTCGATCGCCCACATCTTGCCGGTGCGCCCGGCGCCCGACTGGACCTCATCGGCGATCAGTAGGATGCCGTTGTCGTCGCAGATCTTGCGCAGCCGTGGGAAGAAGGCGTCATCAGGGATGACGTAGCCACCCTCGCCCTGGATGGGCTCGACCACGATCGCGGCCACTTCGTTGGCCGGAATGAGGCGCTTGAAGACGCGCTGCTCGAGCTCGTCGAGACCGGCGCTGCCGAACGGCACGTGGTAGACGCCGGGCAGCAATGGGCCGAAACCGGCGTGGTACTTTGCCTTGCTCGCGGTCAGCGTGACCGCGCCGTAGGTGCGGCCGTGGAAGCCGCCCAGGAAGCCAACGAGGTACTGCCGACCTGTCGCGAAGCGGGCGAGCTTGATGGCCGCCTCGATCGCCTCAGCACCGGAGTTGCCGATGAACGTGCGCGCCGGGCCCTTGATGGGCGAGATCTGCGCCAGCTTGGCCGCGAGCTCGGCGTAAACGGGCAGATAGAAGTCGGAGGCACTGAAATGGATCAGGTCGCGCGCCTGGCGTTCCACCGCGGCCGTGATGCGCGGGTGGTTGTAGCCAGTGGACGAGACGGCGATACCCGCGGTGAAGTCGAGAAGCAGGTTGCCGTCAATGTCCTCGACCGTCGACCCGGTGCCACGAACCGGCACCAGCGGATAGGCGCGCGGCAGGCTAGGCGACGTGAACTCGTGGTCGAAGGCGACGTGCTTGCGTGCCTTGGGGCCCGGCAGCGGAACCCGGATGTCGGGAACGGTGCGAATCGCGGGACGCTCAGCCAGGTCGGTCACTTTGGAACCCTCTTGCGCAGATACGGTGCGTTGGTCTGATGCATAGAAATCATGCAATGTGCATCAAACATCACAAGTGTACCAAGCCCGCCGACCCGGCCGTAACCCCCTTGCTGGAGCTGGCTCAGATGGGCCGAATCTGGTCAAGCACGCGCTCGGAATCGTCGCCTGTCGCCGGCTGGGGGAGGGCCTGGCGGATGACGATGGGGATCCAATCGAAGTCGGTCACCCCCTCGGCCGTCAACGTCACATCGAGGATGGCCGAGTCCTTGGCCCGGCCGGTGTACCCGGGAAAGACGAAGTTGCCCAGGCTGTAAGCAATGAGCGTGTGGTCGCCGGCGCGATAGCCCTGCAGCACGTGCGGTCCGCTGCCGACCACCAGCGCCGCGCCGGCACCAATCGCGGCGTCGGCCATGCGCCTCTGGCTGGTCTTGGGCAAGCGGTGGTACTCGCCGTCGGCGTGGAGCGACACCACCACGACGTCGGCCAGGGTGCGCGCGTTGGCAACATCGGCTGC
>JARXKQ010000038.1 GCA_030271555.1 Chloroflexota bacterium
GACGCCGTCCCAGAAGAGGGCGACCCAGACCGATTCTCCTACTTGGGCGATGCCGATTGGGCCGTTGCCAGCGTCGATCAGGATGGATGCCACAGACCCGGTTGGTGCGGGCGTGAGCGTTGGTGCGGCTGTTGGCGTTGGTGCTCCTGTCGGGCTGGGAGTAGGCGTAGACGCCGGCGTACGGCACGCCGCTACGACGAGCGCGACAAGCGCCAGCGCGACTAGAGGTTGGCGAGCAGCCACGCGTCGCGCTCCGTTCGCGCCTCTTGGGTCAACTCGTGGCCGGTATCGAAGTTCTGGCGGGTGACGCCCGGACCCGCCGCTGCGGTGATTTCGTCGGCGATGTCGGCCGGGACATACTGGTCCAGCGACGCGAACTGCAGCAGCGTGGGCCGCCCACCGCTGCCGGCGAGCGACGTGACCAGGTCGTACGGCGCCAAAGCGGCGCGATAGGCGTCGGCGTCGTCCGTGATGGGCCAGTAACGGAGGTTCCAATCGGCCCAATGGGCGGTGGAGGCCATCACGACCAGCGCGACGGGCCGCTCGTTGGCGGCGAACAGAGCTGCGCTGTACATCGCGCCGTAATCGTGGCCCACCAAGGCGGTTCGCGCTGGGTCCACGGCCGGTTGCGCCAGCAGCAGGTCGTACGCAGCGTCGAGCATCGCGAGATCCGCCTCGACGGCGGTCTTGTCGTGCTCGATACCGCTCGGCGCGTCCTTCCACGCAAACGTCCCATCGACCAGCAGTGACACGCTGCCGTCGCTCGCCGCAAGCGCCTTGGCCTCATCGAGAAACTCGGTCCGATTGCTCGTGGGCGCGCCGGTCTCGAGCCAGTGGAACCAGAGGATGCCGCGCGCCGACCCTGGGGCGGCGTCGGCTGGGGCGACGAGGTAGGCGGCGGTGGTTCGGCCGCCGCTCTGGAAGGACAGGTCGGTCGTGTTGACCGTGACAATTGGCGTCGCTGACGGTGCGGCGGCGGTCGGACTGAGCCCCGGCGAGGAAGAAGGAGGAGTCAAAGTCGGGATTGGCGCAGGGGAGGCGCACGCGAACACAAGGAATGCCATGGACCCGACCCTCACTGCTTTCGGCAAGCGCATAATGCGGTGGACTCTAATCAACCGGTGGAGAAATGTCCATCACTGCCAAGCCTCCCGAGCGCGATGCCACGCCGGCTGAGATGCGCGCCCTTGCCAATCCACTGCGTCTGCGCATTCTGCGCCTGACGCTTGATAAGGCGCTGACCAACAAGGAGCTGGCCGATCGATTGGGGCGCGACCCCGGCACAGTGCTGCATCACGTCCGCGTGCTTGCGCGCGGTGGCTTCCTGGAGGCGGGCAAAGTTCGCCCGGGCCGGCGCGGCGCCCTTGAGCGGCCGTATCGCGCCACCGGCAAGTCGTGGCGCATTCGGATGCGGCCCGGCCGCGACTACACGGCGTCCGTGCTCGACGCCGTGCGCGATGAGATCGACGAGAGCGGCGCGGCGGCGCTGACGATGCTGCGGCTGGGCGTGCGCCTGGGCGATGCCGACCTCGAGGAGCTGCGCCATCGCGTGGGCGAGCTGGGCGATGAGTTCGTCGCTCGCGACGACCCGGCGGGCACACCCGTGGGCATCCTCGCGACCGTCTACCGGCGCGAACCCTGAGTCGTGGCTGACCTGAAGTCGGCCAGCGCGGCGACGTCATTGGCCGGCATGAAGCCGACCTTGTCGAGGTAGTCGGCGACCTCCTCGCGGTGGGCGTGGCACATCAGGACCACGACGCGCGGCTCATCGCTCTGATCGGCAGCGAAACGTCCAGGCGTTTCGAGCTCGTCGCGCAACGCGGTCGCCTCGTCGATGTAGACCGGCACCGCCGCGGGGTTCGCGCCACCGGCACGGAAGCCCGCGCGCAGCTCGCCCAGCGTGCTCTCGCGCGACCGCCCGCGCAGGAACGGCAAATCCTCCTTGAGCGCCAGCTGGTCGGCGCGCTGCGCTGCGGTCCGGGCCAATTCGCGCAGCTGATCATCGGGCCGGTCGCCGGCGCTGCCCACGATCAGCGACAGCGTCGCTCGCCGTTTGCCGCGCTTACCAATGAGCGCCTCGACGGTGTCCAGCAGCACCGTCAGGCCGGCGACGTTGTGTGCGTAATCGATGACCACGAGTGTGTTGTCGCGGCGATAGAGATTCAGCCGACCCGGCATCAGGTCGGGCGAGATGCGGAAGTCGCGCAGCCCGGCCGCCACCTGGTCGGCGGTGAAGCCAAGTGCGCGTGCACCGGCGGCGGCAGCGAGCGCATTGGCGATGTTGTGCCGCGCCAGCCCGCCCAGCGTCGCCGGTACCTCTGCCGCCGCCACGATCTTGCGCGACCTATCGCCGGTGACGTCGACCAGCCACCCGTCCTTGTGAATGAAAGCGCGGCCGCCGCGCCGCAGGTGACGCCGCAGCCCATCGCCCTTGGCGCTCTCGCTGAACAGCACGACCTTCGCTTTCACCCGGGCGCCCACGTTGGCAACCAGCTGGTCGTCGGCGTTGAGCACGACCATTCCGCTGGGCCGGGTGACGCGGCAGATGACCGACTTCACCTCGGCCAGCTCAGGCAGCGTGTGCAGCCCCTGCAGGTCGAGGTGGTCGGCGCTGATGTTGGTCAAGATGCTCACATCGTTTGACTCGTAGCCCAGCCCGCGCAACAGGATCCCGCCGCGCGCCGTTTCAAGCACGGCGAGATCTACCTGTGGTTGGCTGAGCACCGCCCGGGCGCCCTGTGGGCCGGTGTAGTCGCCCGCCTCGGTGAGCACCTCGTCGACGTAGACGCCGTCGGTCGTGGTCGTGCCGACATGTTGCCCGGCCAGGCGCGCGATGTGCGTGACCATGCGCGTGGTCGTGCTTTTGCCGTTGGTGCCGCTGATGCTGATCATGGGCACGCGCTTGCCGTCCCGGTTGCGCATCTTGGTGAGCACGGCGTCGGTCAACCACTCGGGCGGTGGCCCATCAGCCGTGCGTATCTGCTCGACTGCGCGCGCGAAGAGACGCCCCGTGGAACCGTTCGCGTCGGCTATCCGCAGCGCGGCGCGGGCGATCATCTCGGCCTGATCGCGCGCCTGCCAGGGATAGGCGACGACCCAGCGGCCGGGCTCGCTTGTGCGGTGAATCGTCACCGGCACGCGGCGGTCAAGCGCCGAGCGATGTAGCCGGCGAACGGCGTTGGCCAACGTGACCACTGATGACGGCGCGTCGCTGGGACGCACGGTCGCTCCCAGCCGAACCAGGGCATATGGCTCGGGCATGCGCGACCCGTACCACGTCCGCCGCCGGCCCACGACAACCTCAATGCGGATGGCAGGCTCGAGCAGATAGATATTCGGACCATCGAGGACACGGATTTCGACCAGGCGCACGGTCGCCCGAGTATATGAACCTCCGGTACCCTGCCGCCATGGTTACCGATGCACAGCTCGCCGAACTGCAGACGGCCTTGACCGCCATGCAGGCCGACTACCTGGCCGACCTCAAGCGTCTCGTCAACATCGACTGCGGCACGTACACCAAGGCTGGCGTCGACGAAGTGGGGCGATGGGTGGCCGCACAGTTGCGCGACCTGGGCGCGGACGTGACCGTTCTCCAGCACGAAACCTTGGGCGACACCGTCGTCGGGGTCTTGGAAGGGCGGGGCAGGGGCCGGGCCGTGTTGGTCGGCCATCTCGACACGGTGTTCGAGGCGGGCACCGTCGCTGAGCGGCCGTTCGTCATCGAAGACGGGCGCGCCTACGGGCCGGGCGTCGACGACATGAAAGGCGGGCTGCTGACGGGCCTGTATGCGTTGCGCGTCCTGCGCTCGACGCGCGGCGGCGGCGCGCCGGCAGACTGGCTGCCATTCGAGCGGCTCACCTTCGTGGCCAATCCTGACGAGGAGATCGGCTCGCCCTCGAGCACGCCGCACATCGAGGTCGCGGCGCGCGACGCCACCGTCGCGTTCGTCCTCGAGTCGGCGCGTGAGAACGGCGACATCGTCAGCGCGCGCAAGGGCATCGCCGATTTCCGCCTCACCGTGCTGGGCCGCGCCGCGCATGCCGGCGTCGAACCGGAGAAGGGCCGCAGCGCGACTTTGGAGGCGGCCCACAAGACGCTCGCCCTGCATGCCCTCAACGGCCGCTGGCCGGGCGTCACCGTCAACGTCGGCGCACTCAATGGCGGGACGCGGCCCAACATCGTTGCCGAGAAGTGCGAGCTTCACGTCGACGTCCGCGCCACGACCGTCAACAGTCTCGACGAGGTGGAAGCGCAGATCCGGGCGATCGCGGAAGGCTCGACCGTGCCCGATACGACTTGCACCCTCGAGCGGCTGCACCACTGGCTGCCCATGGAGAAAACGCCGCCGACCGCCGCCCTGGCGGACTTGGCGATCAGCCTGGCCGGGAGAATCGGTTTCGAACTGCGCGACGCTGCCACTGGGGGCGCGTCAGACGCGAACACGACGTCCGGCATGGGCGTGCCATCACTCGATGGCCTTGGCCCAGTGGGTGGCGCGGATCACGCGCCGGGCGAATACCTCGAGGTCGAGTCGATCGTGCCGCGCACGACCCTGTTCGCGGCGCTGCTATTGGCCGCGGCCGAGCCGGAGGCCGACTTCCCGAGCGCCTAGCGCTGTGCCTAGCGCTTGAGCAGGTCCACGATCGCGCGCGCCAGCGGGGCGACGCGCGGTGTGCCCAGTCCGGTCGAGTAGTCCCAACCCTGGGCCGCGGAGTAGAGCAGGTTGCCGCCACGGATGACGTCGTGGAACACGGCGCCGGCGGGCTGCTCAGTGGAGAGCTGGTAGAGCACCGGGGCGAGCGGTCCAAGCGCGGCGACACCTTCGTTCTTGGCGAGCTGTTGCGTGAGCAGCATCGACGCTGCCCAGAATGGCGCCGCAGCGCTCGTGCCGCCCACTTGGCCCCTGACCAGGCCCTGGTCGGGATCGGTTTAGGTCACAACGAAGCCACTTGAGGGATCGGCCGGGCCGGCAACATCGGGCACCTGGCGCCTGCCATTGCTCGACGAGTTGTTGACGCCGGCGCCCACCTGCCAATCGGGCCGTTCGACGAACGAAGACAGGCCGCCGCCACCACCGGAACCGCCCAGCGGCTCCTCCCAGCCCGCCTCATCGACGTATGTGCCGTCCTCGCGCATGGTCAGGAACGTGCCGCCCACGCTGATCACACTGGGGCTGCCTGACGGCCAGTCGACGCCCGGCGTCAGGTCGCGCTCCATGGGGTTGTCTGAAACGTTGACGCGCCGGCAGTCAAACGCCGCGTCGTCGCCCGACGACGTGAAGACGCTCAGTCCTGCGGCGAAGGCTGCAGCGAACTCGCGCTGCTCGGCGCGCATCGCCGAGAGGCTGCTCTGGTTCTCACATAACCCCCAGCTGATGCTCACGATCTGGGCACGGCCGTCGGCGACGATGCGCGACATCGTTGGTGCGAAGCCGTCGCTGGTGTTTGGGCCCTCGTACGAAATGATCTGGGCCTGCGGCGCGATGCCCCGGATGACCTGGATGTCCAGCGCCACCTCGCCTGAGCCATCGCCGAGCTCCTCGGCCCCGCCCTCGAGATGGACGACGTCAACCGGCGGTGCGCCGTGAATGCCGAAGGTCTGATCGAAAAGCGTCACATCGCTGGGCGTGAATTTGTCGAACGACACGATGGCGATCGTCATCCCCTCGCCGTGCAGCCCGGCGTCGTGGAGCGGCTGGATCTCGTAAGCGGCCGCGACCGTGTCCGGCAACAGGCCATCGCCGGCGCCCGCCGCTACTGGGACGGGCACGTTGGCCGGCCGGATGAGCGGCTCAGTGTTCAGGCCCAGGACGGCATCGACATCTGTGCCCAACTCCGCGGGCACAACCACGGCACCGACCGGCACGTGATACCGAGTTCCGGCCGCGTTCTGCCAGTCGACGAAGTCAACACCGAGCAGTCCACTCACGGCCGCGGCGGTACCGCTGACTGCCACCGATGTTCGCTGCGGCATTACCTCCACCGCGAGGCCGGCGCTCTTCAGCCAGGCCACGATGGCCGCGATCCGCGCGTCGGGCAACCCGAAGCGACTCCCAAACTGTGCCGGCGTCAGGAAGTGCTGGTAGCTGCTCGAGCCGGGCGTTACGAGGTCGCGCAGATAGCGATCGAGATCAGTCGCGCCAGGCAGCCGCAGGCTGACCGTGAACTGGACCTGCTCGCCCGCGGCGGTGGACCCCAGGCGGGTGGGATCCGACTGACCGGCAGGCTGAGAAGCCCCGGGCGTCAGCGCCTTCTGCGAGGGGGGTTGGCCGGCGCATGCGGCCAGTAGTGCGACGAGCGGCAGCACCGCGAGCAGGAGTTTCACCGCGTGTCCCAGTCGAATGTCTTCAGGAGGTCGTCGGCCGAGCCGCGGGCCGCGTGCTGCTGCGTGCCGGAGCCAACCTTGGCGTCGGGCGAGCCGACGATCACGATCACCGAAACGGTCAGTCGGCCGTCCGTGGCACTCAGGATCGTCACTCCGCCTGGTGCAATGGGTGTGCCGTCGTTGCTGAGCAACGTGCCCGAGTAGACATCGCCCTCGCCGTTGACGTAGCCGATGCTGGGGCCAAGGAGCGCGTCATAGTCGTCGGTGTCCTTGACGCGGCCGATCACGAACGTGTCGACGACACCCAACTGCTGGGCAATCAGCTCAGCCGGCGAGGTCGCGGCGGGCACCGCGTGAATGACCACCTGGGCGTCGAAGCGGACAGAGCTGAGGACTGCGGTGTCGTCGGTCGAGTTGGTCACGGTCCACGAGTCGGGGTCGTACTCGAACGAGTAGTTGAGCGTCGCGCTCTGCCAGACCTCGCCCGAAAGCAGGATGGGTGAGTTGCTGATGGGCGTGGGCCCGGGCACGAACGGGGTTGCCGTCGCCCCTGGCTGGAGCGTTGCCGGGACGGTGGTCGGGCCGGTGCTGGGACGCGGCGAAGGCGAGCCGTTCGACACCGGCGGGAGTGATTCCTGCGGCGCGCACGGCTTGTCTGGCTGACACGGCGCGACCGGCGCCGGCGGCTGGTTGAACAGCACGAACACGATCCCCAGCAGCGCGACCGCCAGGATGCCGCCCACGAACAGGGCGATGATCATGTTCGGGCTGGATTTCGACCCAGTCGGTGGCGGGGGAGCGGACGGAAAGCCCATCAGTCGGCCTTGGCAGCGGACGGAGCGTCTGGCGCGGGAGCCCGGCGCGATCGGGGCAGCGCCCGCAGCGAGATGCCGCACTGGCCGCAGAAGGTGTGCTCGGGCGTCATCAGGCCGCAGTTGGGACAGCGCATTTCGCGCGCCACACCAATCTCGCGCGACTCCTGCAGCAGACCCAGGTGGAGCACGCGCCGTAGCCACAGCAGGGCAACGACCGCGATGATGGCGAGAACCAGCGTTTGCGGGATCAGCGTGAGCAGCGTCTTGGCCAGTGCAGCGGCGATGAGCAGCACCAGCGCACCAACCAGCGCGCCAGCTGGCTGGCCCAGGACGCCCAGCGCGTTGCGGTCATTGACAGGCGACCGGTAGCGCAGCCACAGGGCCGCCGCGAAGGAACCCACCGCGCCGGCCGCGATGACCGGCTGGAGGACGCCCAGCGACAGCAGCTGGACGATCCACGGCAGCGCGTCGCCCGCCGGTCGCAGCCCAGCGCCGAAAATTGGCAGAGCCTGAACGATCAAATGGGCGCCACTGAACGACACCGCCGACGCGGCACCAAATGTCGCGCCGTCGAGCACGTCGTTGAACCTCTTCCAGCGCAGCAGCAGCAGTGGCCCGGCCAGCATGAGCGCGCCCTCGACGATCGGTTGGCCAATGCCCGGAACCAGTATTGAGGTCAAATTGCTGCGGCCGAAACCGGTCGCGCCAGGCAGGTTGCCCACCAGCCAGCCGTACAGGATCCCGGCGAGCGCGCCCCACAGCATGGTCGCGCCCAGCGTCGTGAGCGGCTCGTCCTCGTAGATGTCGACATCCCACAGGTAGAGCACCATCAGGAGCGGTACGAGAACGGCCGCGCTGGCGAGCGCGATGGGGTAGAAGCCGATCAAAGCGAGCCCGACGATGATCGCGACGCCTACGGCAAAGGCCAGCCGGAACGAGCGCATGTCGGCCCGCGGCAGCTGTGGGAAAAGCGTGCTTACCAGCGCCACCGCGTTGACGCGCTCATCGGGGGCAGCCGCGAACCG
>JARXKQ010000039.1 GCA_030271555.1 Chloroflexota bacterium
TTTGATGCGCGTGCCGCTGTCGTGGCTGCGCGACTACGTCGACTTCGACCTGCCGGTTGAGCGACTCGCCGAGCGACTGACGTTGCTCGGCATGGAAGTCGGCTCGATCGAGACGATCGGCGCCGATTGGTCGAACGTGGTCGTGGGCGAGCTGCTCGAGGTCGTGCAGCATCCAACCGCGGACCGCTTGAACCTGACCAAGGTGCGCGTCTCGACCTCGGACGCCCCCTTGAGCATCGTCTGCGGCGCGCACAACATCGTGGTCGGCCAGCGCGTGCCGGTCGCGTTACCAGGCGCGATCCTGCCGGGTGACCGCCGGATCGGCGTGACCAAGATCCAGGGCACGCAGAGCGAGGGCATGCTCTGCTCGGGCGCGGAGCTCGGCCTCACTACCGATGCCGACGGGATCCTCATCCTCTCCGAGGGGGTGCTGGGCGAACCGCTGGCCGATGTCGTCGGAGACGTGGTGATCGACGTTGACGTAAAGCCCAACCGGGGTGACGCGCTCTCGATGATCGGGCTCGCCCGAGAAGTGGCCGCGATCACCGGCGGCAAGGTGCGCTGGCCCGCCATCGCGGTGCCCGAATCGGGCGATTCGACATCCGACCACCTGTCAGTCCAGGTCGCTGACGACAAGCTGTGCCCGCGGTTCGTCGGTCGCTGGGTCGACGGGCTCAAGGTCGGCCCGTCGCCGCTGAAGATCCAGCTGCGGCTGGGCGCGGCCGGCATGCGGCCGGTCTCCAACGCGGTTGATGCGTCGAACTACGTGATGCTCGAGCTGGGCAAGCCCATCCACGTGTTCAACGCCGCCACCGTGCCCGGTGGCAAGATCATCGTCCGCGCCGCACGGGCAGGGGAGAGGCTCGAGACGCTCGACCACGTCGAGCGCACGCTCACTCCGGAGGCGCTCCTCATCGCTGGCGAGGGCGGCCCGCTGGGCCTCGCCGGGGTCATGGGTGGCGCAGGCAGCGAGGTGACCGACACAACGACCGACGTGATCGTCGAGTCGGCCGTGTTCGATCCGGTGAGCATCCGCCGCACAGCGTTCCGCTACGGCCTGCGCAGCGAGGCCAGCCTGCGCTTCGAGAAGGGCCAGGAGCCGCGGCTGGCGCGTGTTGGCGCGGACCGAACAGCGCAGCTATTGGCCGAGTGGGCCGGCGGGCGCGTAGCCCAGGGCGTGGTCGACACGAACCCCACGGACCACGAGCCCAGACGCGTCTCGTTCCGCCCGGCCAAGGTGAGCAAGCTGCTCGGCGCAGAGATCAGCGCCGCCGACATGAAAGCCGCACTCGCACGCGTCGAGATCGCGACCCAGGACGGCGCTGATGCGGCATCGCTCACCGCCGTCGTGCCGTCGCACCGGCGCGACATCGAGATTGAAGAGGACGTTGCCGAAGAGGTCATCCGTGTCATCGGCTACGAGACGCTCACCCCCCGGTTGCCGGACACGGTCATGACGGCCTACCGCGATGAGCCATCGCTCTTCACCAACCGGTTGCGCGACGCCCTCGCGGGGCGCGGCCTGGTCGAGGTGCTCACCAACGGGTTGATCGCGCCGCAGGACCACGCGCGGTTGGGTCTGGCCGCGGACGATCGCGCCACGATCCGCGTCGCGAATCCGGTCACTGCCGATCACTCTGAGCTGCGCCGCTCGATGCTGCCCGGGCTGATCGGCGTCCTGGTGCGCAATGAACGTCAGCGACGCGATGACATCGCGATATTCGAGATTGGCGCCATGCACGAGTGGCGCGACGGTGGCCCGGCGCAGTCCGAGGTGCTCGCGATCCTCATGCCGTCAATCGACGATCTCAAAGGCATCGTCGAGACGATCGCCGCCAGGGCGCACCTGGATCGCGTCGAATACGAGGCAACCCAGGTCCGCGACGGCGTCGAGCACCCGGGCCGGACGGCCGCGGTTGTTGCCGTAACCGGCGACCAGCGCACGCCGCTTGGCCGCGTCTTTGAGATCGACCCGCGGCTGCTCGCCGCGTTCGAGGTTAAGGCGGAGCGCGTCGCCTTCGCGCTCATTCAGCTGGAGCCGCTGCGCGACCTCGCGGCGCGGGTCCCGCAGGTTCGGCGCATCGACACCCTGCCCGCGGTCGAGCGCGACCTCGCAGTTGTCGTGAGCCACGACCAGGCGGCCGCCGACGTCGAGCGGGCAATCCGCGGTGCCGCGGGGCAGAACCTGGCCAATCTGAGGCTGTTTGACCGTTACACGGGCGCGCCGCTGGCGGCCAACGAGGTCAGCTTGGCGTATCGGCTGCGCTTCCAGCCAGAATTGGAGCCGTTGACCGAGCAGCAGATCGATGAAGCGATGGCCCGGGTGACCCAGGCTCTCGCGCAGGAGGTCGGAGGCAAGATCCGCAGTGCTGGCTGACGTCGCGATCATCCTGTTCCTGGTCGGCTGCGTGCTCCTTGGCTTCTTCCGCGGCGCGCTGCGCCAGCTGCTTGCGCTGGGCGCCTGGCTCGTGACCTTCATCGTCGCCGCGCAGGGGCGCAACTTCCTGGCCGACTGGCTGCGCGGGCAGGAGCCCGACTTCAGCGGCCAGTACGCCCAGATGCTCGGCTTCCTGATCGGCTTCGCCGTCCTCTTCATTGCGGCGTTGGCGCTCATCGAGCTGAGTGGCCGAACGATTACCCTGTCCAGCCGACCAATCGTCGAGGAGTTGGCGGGCGGCGGCCTCTTGCTGGTCGTCGGCGTGCTCGCCGTGACCGGGCTGCTCATCGCACTCGGCAGCTACTACGCAACGCCCAACGGCGCTTTCACAGCCGAGGTTGACCAGGTCCGCCAGCTGAACGCGGCGCTGGCCGACTCGAAGATCGTGGGGGTGCTGCGCGACACCATGGTGCCGTGGATCCAGGCGCTCCTCGGGCCGCTGCTTCCGCCCGATGTCCGCCACTTCGGCTGAGGTTCGCGCGCCACTCAAGCCGCTCGGGCGGTCATTCTTCGACAGGCCCACCGAGACAGTTGCGCGCGCCCTGCTGGGCGTCTGGGTTGTCCGTTCCACGCCGGACGGGCTGAGCGCCGGCCCAATCGTCGAGACCGAGGCCTACGGCGGCCCGGACGATCTCGCCTCGCACTCGCGCGCCGGCCGGACGCGCCGCACAACCCCCATGTTCGGCGAGGTGGGCCACGCTTACGTCTACCTTGTCTACGGCATGCATCAATGTTTGAACGTGGTCGCATACAACGGGCGCGAGGCGGGCGCGGTGCTCATCCGTGCGATTGCGCCGGTTCTTGGTGTCGATGACATCCGCCGACGAAGGGGACGGCCGACCGATCCGACTTACCGCCTCTGCTCCGGCCCAGCCAAGCTCTGCCAGGGGCTGGCGGTCGATCGCTCTTTCGACGGTCACGACCTGACCCTGGGGGAGGGGTTGTGGCTTGCGGCTCCCGGTGCACCGGTGGGGTTGCGAGTCCAGTCGGAGACTCAGATCGCGAGCGGTGCGCGCATCGGCGTCGACTACGCGGGCGAGTGGGCGGCACGGCCGTGGCGGTTCTGGCTCGCCGGAAATCGATCGGTCTCAAGGCAGCGATGACGGCCAAGGTCATCTATTCCATGAATGTCTCGCTCGACGGCTACATCAACTCGCCCACCAGCGGGCTCGACTGGGCCGATGTCGATGAGGAGATCCACGCCTGGTTCAACGACGGTGCGCGCAACGCAGCTGCCGACATCTACGGCCGGCGCATGTACGAGCTGATGGCTTCGTATTGGCCGTTCGCGCTCGATGATCCGGATGCAGGCGACGTCGAGCGCGATTTCGCGCAGATCTGGAAGGACACTCCCAAGATCGTGTTCTCGCGGACGTTGGAAGAGGCGCCGCACGCCCACCGGCTATTACGCACAGATGTCGCCGATGAGATCGCCAGCCTCAAGGCCGAGTTCGCTGGTGACCTCGGCATTGGCGGCCCGACCATTGCCGCCGCGCTGATCGAGCGCAACCTGGTCGACGAATACCAGATGGTCGTCCACCCGGTCGTGCTGGGCGGTGGCACGCCGTACTTCCCGCCGGGGATGCAGCTGGACCTGCGCCTGACCCAGACGCGCCGATTCGCCAATGGCGCAATGCTCGTGGCCTACGAGCCGCGGCGCTAGGTTGGGCGAGTGATGGACGGCCGCAGCCAGGAGCTGCTCGAGTTTCCGCAAATCCGCTCTCGGCTGGCGGCGCTGACCGCATTCGCGCCGTCACGGCGGCTGGCGGAGGCGATCGAACCGAGTCCTGAGCCGCTCGCCGTGCGGAGGTGGCTCGACGAGACCGACGAGGCACGCGACCTCCTCGCGCGGCGGCCCGACCTTGGGGTAGGCGGCGCGCACGACATTTCGACCGTCGTTCTGCGCGCCAAGCGCGGTGGCCGCCTGTCCGGACAGGAGCTGCTGCAGGTCCTGGAGACGCTTGTCTCCGCCGGGCGGTTGTCCGACGCGCTCAGGGACGAGCGACCGCCGCAGCTGCGCGAGCTGGGCCGCTCCATCAAGGCGCTGCCCCAGCTGCGCGCCAAGCTTGAAGGCGCGATCGACCCCAATGGCGAGATCCTCGACAGCGCGTCGCCCGCGCTGGGCGGTTTGCGGCGCGCGGTTCGAGTGGCCTATGAGCGACTCAGAACTCGGCTCGAAGCCATCGTCCACGGCGAGCTGGGCAGTGCCCTCCAGGAACCCATCATCACCCTGCGCAACGGCCGCTATGTGGTGCCGGTGCGCGCGGACGCCAAGGGCCGCGTCAAGGGCATCGTCCACGACCAGAGCGGCAGCGGCCAGACGCTCTTCATCGAGCCGCTCGTCGTGGTCGAGCTGGGTAACGCCTGGCGCGAGGCGCAACTCGCCGCCCAGGCCGAAGAGGAGCGCATCCTCGACGAGCTGTCGGGACTGGTGGCGGCGCAGGCCGACGGCCTTGACGAGACGCTCGCCGCCCTGGCGACGTTCGACTTCTGGTTGGCCCGCGGGCGGCTTGCCGGCGAGATGGACGCAATTCGAGCCGAAACGACGAAGGGTGACGACGTCGAGCTGCTCTCAGCTCGCCATCCGGGCCTCACCGGCAAGGTCGTGGCGATCGACCTGCGGCTGGGCACCGACTTCCGGGCGCTGGTGATCACCGGCCCCAACACCGGCGGCAAGACCGTCGCATTGCGCACCCTGGGGCTGTTGTCGCTCATGCATCAGTCTGGTTTGCACATCCCCGCGGCGACCGGGTCGCGTTTGCCGGTCTTCAAGGACGTCTTCGCTGACATTGGCGACGAGCAGTCGATCGCCCAGTCACTCTCGACCTTCTCTGGTCACATGCGCTCGATCGTGCGCATCGTGGATGCGGCGGGGCCGGGCTGCCTCGTCCTGCTCGACGAGCTTGGCGCAGGCACCGACCCGACCGAAGGATCAGCTCTCGCCCAGGCCCTGCTCGATCACTTCATCGCCGCTGGCGCGCTCGTCGCGGCCACGACGCACTACCCCGAGCTCAAGGCGTACGCCCACAACGAGGCGCAGGCGGAGAACGCGAGCGTCGAGTTCGACGTTGAGACGCTCTCGCCCACCTACCGGCTGCTCATTGGCCTGCCGGGCACGTCCCAGGCGTTCAACATCGCCATGCGTCTGGGTTTGCCCGAGACTCTCGTCGATGACGCGCGGTCGCGTCTGGGCCGCGCTCAGGCCGAGTTCGAACAGACCCTCGTCTCGATCAAGGAGACGCAGCAGACCACTGAAGCGGCGCTCGCCCGCGCGGCAGAGGCCGAGGAGCGAGCACGGATCGCGCGGCACGAAGCGGAGGAGGAGCGGCGGAGCGCGCGGCGGGAGCGCGCCGCGGCCGCGGACACCGCGCGGGCCGAGGCGCAACGCGCCCTCGCCCAGGTCCAGGCGGAGATCGGCGCCGCGCGCGAATTGCTTGCCCGCGCGTCGCTGACGGAGGTGAATCTCGAGAAGTCAGCCACGCTCCTCGATGAGCGGCTGTCCGCCCTGGCCGGTGAGACAGCGGTGCAGGAGGCCGCAGCGGAGCCGGCACCCGCGCCAATCGAGGTTGGAGCGACCGTCCGCTCGCGCGATGGCTGGCGGGGCACGGTTGCCGAGATTGATCACGACACGGCGACGATCGCCGCGGGCACGATGAAGATCAAGGTGCCGCTGAGCGAGCTCGAGCTGATCAGCGGTCGCGTCACGGAGCTGCCCACCGAGACAATTCGGCCCCAGCCGCACCGGGTCATCCCCACGAGCCTCGACCTGCGCGGCGCACGTGTCGAAGAGGCGCTCGAGCAGATGGAGAGCTACCTCGACAGCGCGGCCGTCGCCGGCGCGCCTCGATTGACAGTCATCCATGGCCACGGTTCGGGCGCGCTGCGCGACGCCCTGCGAAACCGCCTCAGCACCCACCCCCTCGTCAAGAAATGGCGCGCTGGCGAGCGCGGCGAAGGCGGCGACGGCGCGACCATCGTCGAGCTCTAAGTCGCTCCAGGCGTGGGGAGTGGCGTGTCTGTCGGGGGTGGGGGAGGCGTATCAGTCGGCGGTGGCGTAATGATCGGTGGCAACGTGGGCTCGGGCGTTGGCGGGAGCGTCGGGATGTCAGTCGGTAACGGCGTGAAGGTCGGCGCCGGAGTCAGCGACACCTCAGGCGTGGGAGAGAAGCTGGGCGAGATGCTCGGCGACTCGCTCAAAGACGGCGATGGCGAGGGCAGGCCGAGGCAGGTGGCAGTCGGCGCGAAGGGGGCGCCCCACGACTTGCCATAAGGGGTGTAGCCCGGCCGGAACAGGTACGTCGTGGTGGTCGGTACAAGAGGATCAGGCCCACCAGAAGTGCCCGGTCCAACCTTGGCCCGCGCAATCCAATCCAGGTTGGCCGCCTGCCAGTCGGCGTGGCCCGGTTCGACGCCCTCTAGCGCCAAGAAGCCCTTCGTCTCCGGTGTTCCGGCGCAGCCATCCTGCCAGAGGTAGTAGCTGGTGGGGTCCAACGGATCGGCGACGACCTGGAGGCCGACCTTGGTCGTGTCATCCCCGGGCACGGTTCCTTCGATGAAGTTCTCGCGCACGGTCTGCGTCGTGAATTGCGTCGGCTTGCCGCCGCTCCACGCATCGACGTCGGCCTGGACGATGCCCTGCGGCTGGGCGAAGTCCGCGACGGGGTAATTCGCGGTCGCTTCGCGCATGAAGCCGCGCCACATTGGTGCCGCGACGTCAGTGGATACCACCGGGTTTTCCGGCGTGAGAACGGGCGAGCCGTCACTGTTGCCGCCCCACGTACCCACGACGAGCGCGTAGTCGCCGGCCGTGCGGTCAGCGTCAGATGGTGGCGCCGTGTAGCCGAACGCCACCAGGTCATCGGCGTCGTTGTTGGTGCCCGTCTTTAGCGTCGCTGGGCGGTGCGATCCGTCCGCGCCCGATAGCTCGAACGCGCCCCAAATCGGGTTCTGGCTGGGCTTGGTGTTCGAGGCGAGGATGTCAGTCATCACGTACGCCGCCTGGGGTGAGATGACCGTGTCGCCGGCGGGTGGCGCGTAGGGCGGCACCAGATCCTTGTTGCTCGAATCGGTAATGCGCAGCACGTGCGTATAGCCGATGTGTTTGCCCTGGTTGGCCAGCGTCGCGTACGACTCGGCGACATCGGCGATGTGGGTGACTTCCGTGCCCAGCGTCATGCTAAGGCCGGCGGTCGGGGTCGTGTCCTGGAAGGTCATGCCGAACTTCTGGGCCATGTCGAACACGTGGTCGATGCCGTTGATCTGGAGCGCCTTGACCGCCGGAATGTTGAGTGACCACTGCAGTGCTGAGCGCATCCGCAGCGGCCCGCGCTCCAGCAGGTCGTAGTCCTTGGGAATGTATCGGCGTGAACCGTCGGGAAAGACGGTCGTGACGTCCATGAACATCGACACGGCGGTCATCGTCCCGTCATTGATTCCGGTCACGTAGTTGAACGGCTTGAAAGCGCTGCCCGGTTGGCGCCAGCCGTTGGCG
>JARXKQ010000040.1 GCA_030271555.1 Chloroflexota bacterium
GGCGCTTCCCAGCCGCTGATCAGCCTGCCGCCGGCCGGTGCCCGTGATCCGCGTCCTGGGCTTTCCGGATTGCCCGTCGCGCAGCTCGAGCAATGGGTTGCGGAGCGTGACCTGCCGGCTTATCGGGCGCGCCAGATTGCCGACCATGTCTGGGCCGGCGCGGCCCAATCATCCGATGAGCTGCGCACTCTGCCGGCGGCGCTGCGGCGCGAGCTGGAGACCGAGTTCCGGCTGACCACACTGGACGCGCCGGAGATTACGCCTTCCGACGGCGGCTTGACCCAGAAAGCGCTCCATCGGCTCGATGACGGGCGGCTGATCGAGACCGTGCTCATGCGCTACCCGGCACGCGGCTGGCGCCGCGCTCGCGCCACGGCCTGCATCTCGAGCCAGGCTGGTTGCGCGGTGGGCTGTCCGTTCTGCGCGACGGGCGAACTTGGTTTCTGGCGCGACCTCGAGACGGCTGAGATCGTCGACCAGGTCCGTTTCTGGCGCCAGTGGCTGGCGGGCGTGGGCCAGCGCATGACCAATGTCGTGTTCATGGGCATGGGCGAGCCACTGCTCAACGTCAATCGCGTCCTCGATGCTGCCGCCGCGATCACCGACCGGTCGCGCTTCGGCCTGGGGGCACGTCACGTGACGATCAGCACGAGCGGCGTCCTGCCGGGTATCGAGCGGATGATCGCGGCTGGCCCGGCGTACACGCTGGCGGTTTCGCTGCATGCCGCGCGGCCGGAGTTGCGCGACGTGCTCGTGCCGCTCAACCGGCGCTACCCGATCGCCGATGTCGTAGACGCCGCCGGGCGGTACGCGGCCGCGACCGGACGGCGCGTCACCTACGAGTACGTGATGATCGAGGGCATCAACGACACCCCGGCCGATGCGAGCGCGGCAGTCAATCTGCTGCGTGGCCAGCTGGCGCACATCAACCTCATCCCCATGAACCCGGTGGCGCACACACCCTGGCGGCCCAGCCCGGCCTCACGCGTCGACGCATTCGCGTCGATCCTGCGCGCCGGCGGTTTGGGCACGACCGTGCGCCGCAATCGTGGCGTGGATATCGGCGCCGCCTGCGGTCAGCTGGCCGCGAATCGCGCCGGCGCACCCGCCCCCGCGGCAGTGGCTCGCCGCCAGGAGCTGCTGGCTGTCCGCAGCGCCGCGGCGATCAGCGCCGCCCGTCGTTAGCCAGCGCCACCAGGACGAGCACCGTGCGCAAGATCGAGGTCGCGGCGAGCATTACCACGGCCGACTTCGGCAACCTCTATCGCGTCGTGCGCAAGCTCGAACGCGCCGGCGTCGACCGGCTGCATCTCGACGTGATGGACGGCCACTTCGTGCCGAACATCACCTTTGGGCCGGACGTCTGCGCCGCCGTCAGGCGTCTGACCGATCTGCCGATCGATGTTCACCTGATGATCTCCGAGCCGGCGCGCTACCTCGAGCGCTTCATCGCCGCCGGAACCGACACGATCACCTTCCACTACGAGATCGGCGACTCGGCGCATGGCAAGCATGCGACGCTGGCGCGGATCCGTGACGCCGGTCGCGGGGCGGGCCTGGCGATCAGCCCCAGCACTCCGGCGAAGGTGTTGCGGGACTTCGCCGACGACCTGTCGCTGGTCATCGTCATGACGGTAGAGCCGGGTTTTGGCGGACAGCATTTCATGCCCGGTCCTGCGGGCAAGATCGCCGAGGTGCGCCGGATGTTCAACGATCGGCCGCGCTTCAGCGTTCATGCCGACGGCGGCGTGAGCGCTGATACGGCCGAAGTCGTCGGCGGCTACGGCGTCACGACGTGCATCGTGGGCTCGGCGCTCTTCCAGAGAGGCCGCGACACGGCACTCGAGGTCCAGGAAGTCAAGCGCGCCGCGGGCAATGCCCGCTACGACGCCCGCTGATGCGGCTGCTGCTGCAGCGGGTCGCCCGCGCGCAGGTAACGGTCGACGAGCGGGTGGTCGGCCAAATCGGGCCTGGCCTGGTGTGCCTGGTGGGGATTGGTCACGGCGACGATGAGTCGGTCGTTGCCAACCTTGCCGGAAAGGCGTCCGATCTGCGCATCTTTCGTGATGAGGCAGGCAAGACCAACCGCTCGCTGTTGGACGTGGGTGGCGCGGTCCTGGCGATCAGCCAATTCACGCTGTACGCCGATACGCGCAAAGGCCGCCGGCCGTCGTTCCTTGACGCCGCGCCGCCCGAGAATGGGGAGCGGCTCTACAACGAGTTCTGCGCGACCGTTGAGGCGCGCGGAGTCAAGGTCGAGCGCGGCATCTTTGGTGCCGAGATGAAGGTCGAGCTGGTCAACGACGGTCCAATGACCATCTGGCTCGACAGCGCTGCCGGTTAGGCAGTCTTCTGGAGCGTCCTCTGGCAGCGCGTGCACACGAGCACGTTGCGCTCGATGCCGTTGACCGGCAGGCGCATCTTCTGCAGATTGGCGGTCATGCGGCGATGGGCGCGGACGCGGTTCATACCGGTCGACTGGGGGTTGAAGCCACCCATCGAGGTCTTGCCGCAGATTGCGCATTCGCGTGACATGGTTCGAAAGGACTCCGATCGTAGGGTTCGGCCACCCGATGGGGCGCGCCGCCTGCGTACTATACCCGACGGGAGAGGTGAGCCAGCCGTGAGCGCATGAACAACATGTCGTGGGACGGCCATGACCTGATGGCCGCCATGCGCCATGCGGCGGCCGTCCTCCATTCGCAGGTCGATGAGGTCAACGCGCTCAACGTGTTTCCCGTGCCCGACGGAGACACCGGCTCGAATATGCTCGCGACGATGCAGGCCGCGGTCGCCGAGGCGGAGAGCGTCGCACCTCTGGAGCGAACGGCGACGCGTGTGGCCGCGGCCATCAGCCTGGGCGCGCTCATGGGCGCGCGCGGCAACAGCGGCGTGATCCTGTCGCAGCTGCTGCGCGGAATGAGCGAGGCAATCGCCGGCCACGACCGCGTTGATGCCGCGATTCTGGTCGAGGCATTGAAGCGCGGCTGCACCACCGCGTTCGGCGCCGTCGCCCACCCCGTCGAAGGCACCATTCTCACGGTGGCGCGCGACGTGGCCGACGCGACCGCTCGGGCACCGCGCGGTGACGGCTCGCTTGAGCACATCCTGCGGGTCGCGGTCGACGCGGCCGCGGCATCTGTCCTGCGCACTCCGGAACTGCTGCCGGTGCTCAGGGAGGCGGGCGTCGTTGATGCCGGCGGTCGCGGCATCGAGTTGCTGCTCCGCGGTGCCCTGGCGTCGATCCGCGGCGAGCATTTGCCGCGCGGCATGAAGCTGCCCCACGACATCGTCCTGCCAACGCGGGATGGTCTCGAGGCGGAGGGCTATGGGTACGAGACCGTCTTCGTGATCCTGCCTCCCGAAGGCGCGCGGCTCGACCCGGCGGCAATCAGGGCACGGCTCGACCGCATGGCCGACAGCGTTCTGGTGGCGGGCGACGACCGCGCGGTCAAGATCCACGTCCATAACGAGCGCCCGGACAAGATCCTTGGTTACGGCCTGACACTGGGGACGCTCAGCCGCATCAACATCGAGAACCTCGATCGGCAGGCGACCGACGTCCGCGAACGAGCCAAGCTCGCCACAGAGAGGGCGTTGATCAGTGGTGTGGCGCCAATGCGCGACGGCCCGGCAATCGTTGCGGTTGCCGCGGGCGACGGCCTGTCACGCGTCTTCAGCTCCTTGGGAGTGACCGGTGTCGTTCAAGGCGGCCAGGGCGAGAACCCATCGGTGGGCGAGATTGCCGACGCCATCCGAGGCTCAGGCAACCGCGAAGTGATTGTCCTGCCCAACAACCCCAACGTGCGCTTGGCCGCCAAGCAGGCGGGCGAGCTTTGCCCCGATGTGTACGTCGAGGTTGTGCCCACGCGCAACGCCGCCGAGGGCATCGCGGCGCTGCTCGCCTTCGATCCGGAGATGTCGGTCAAGGACGCGGCCAAGGCAATGAACCAGGCCGCTCGCGCCGTGCAGACGCTGCAGGTCACGCGCGCCGTGCGCGATGCGCGTATCGGCCGGCGCAAGGTTCAGCGCGGGAACTACATCGTTCTGGGTCCCAACGACGGCCTGGTTGCGGCCGACTCCGACCGCACGAGCGCCATCCGCTCCGGTATTGGCCTGCTCAAGAACGGCTATGAGCTGCTCACCCTCTATCGCGGCCGCGACGTGGACCACGCGGCGGGCCAGCAGCTGCGCGACCAGCTTGCGACCGAGCTGGACGGCGTCGAAATCGAGCTGGTCGAGGGTGGCCAACCGCACTACGACTTCCTGATCGCGGCCGAGTAGGTGGCCGGCGCGAAGACTGCAGCGAAACCCGTCGCGCCGCCCCTCGCCAGCTCCGCGGTTCCTGTCCTCGACCGCGACGTCAGGACCGTCGTCACCGGCGGGATGGCGCGCAACCTGGGCCATATCGGGATCGCCACCGTGCGCGACCTGCTCTTCCACTTTCCGCGCCGCTACGACGACTTCAGCCGCCCGTTCACGCTGGGTCAGCTGCGCGAGGGCACGCCCGAGGGCCCGGTCAGCGCGGTCGTCGAGATCACCGACCTGCGCGTGGACCCCGGCTTCCGGCGACGTGTCCAGCGCACAGTGGCGCGCCTACATGACGCCACAGGAGAGGGCGAGGCCGTCTGGTTCGGCCGGCGCTACATAGAGCGGCGGCTGGCCGTGGGCGACGTGGTGGCCCTGGCCGGGAAGGTGGAGCTGCGCGGCTGGGTGCCACGTTTCGCCAACCCCGAATTCGGTCCGGCCGGCGAGGACGCGCTCCATGCCGGGCGGATCGTGCCGGTCTATCGCTTGACCAAGGGTGTGACGGCGCCCACGCTGCGACTACGAATTCGCGACGCGCTCAACGACGCGCTGGGCGAACAGCACGAGTACCTGCCGCTCGAGTTGTTACGCCAGGTCGACCCGACTTTGCCGGGCATCAACGATGCGATCGAATGGCTGCATTTCCCGCCCGATTTCGACAAGCTCGACCGGGCGCTGGGCCGGCTCGCGCTCGATGAGCTGCTGGCGCTGCAGATCGGCATGGTCGCGCGGCGACGCCGCCGGGCGACCGAAGACGCACAGCCAATAGCGGTCGCCGAGTCGCGCTACAAGGACGCGATCGCGGCCGTTGAGGGAGTGATCGCCCAGCAGGTTGCCCGGCGGCGCGGTGTCGCGAGGGTGGAGTTGCACCTGACGCCGGATCAGGCCGCGGCACTGGCTGACGTACGCGCCGACATCGCGTCGGAGCGGCCGATGATGCGCCTCCTCCAGGGCGACGTCGGATCAGGCAAGACCGCCGTGGCGGCGCTGGCGCTCGCCTTTGCGGCCGACGCGGGTCACCAGGGAGCGCTGCTCGCGCCGACCGATCTTCTGGCACGCCAGCATGCGCAGACCCTGGGCCGCCTGCTCGAGCCGCTGGGCCATGACGTGACGCTGCTCACGGGCTCGCTGCCAGCGCCTCACCGGCGCGAGGCGGTCGAGTTGCTGGGCGCGCCCGTGGCTGCGACAACCGGCGGGCGGTCGCGCGGCCTGATCTTCGTGGGTACCCATGCGCTCGTTCAGGACGCGGTTGACTTTGCCGATCTGCGCCTGACTGTCGTCGACGAACAGCACCGCTTTGGGGTGGCTGAACGCGCCGAATTGACCAACAAGGGCCGCGCGCCGCACGTGCTGCTGATGACCGCGACGCCCATTCCACGAACCCTGGGCCAGATCGTTCACGCAGACCTCGATGTGTCCGACTTGAAGACCGCGCCGGAAGGGCGGCAACCCATTCGCACCGGGATCCGGACCACGAGCCAGCTGATGTGGCGCAACGAAGAGAAGTCGGAGCCAGGCGCCTTGCCGCTGCTGGTCAAGGAGATCGCAGCCGGCCATCGTGCGTTCGTGGTCGTGCCGCTCGTTGAGGACGAGCCCGACGCCGCCCGATCAGTCGAGCAAGGCCGCGACCTCGTGCTCGCGGGCTGGCCGGAGGCAGCGGCGGTCGCAGGCGTCAGCATCGAGCCACCGTTGATCGAGATCGTCCATGGCCAGATGAAGGCGAGTGACCGCGACGAGCGCATGGAACGCTTCCGCAGCGGACAGGCCCAGATCGTGGTCGGGACCACCGTGCTTGAAGTCGGCGTGGACGTGCCCGAGGCGACGGTCATGCTCGTGCTCGACGCCGATCGGTTCGGCCTGGCGCAGCTGCACCAGTTGCGCGGCCGCGTTGGCCGGGGCGAGGCGCAGTCGTATTGCGTGCTCGTGAGCGAGCGCTACCCGGCCGATCCCGACCATCCCGGCACGGATGAAGAAGCCACTGTTGCCGCCCGACTGGGCGCACTGGTGGCCACCACCGATGGCTTTGCATTGGCCGAGATGGACCTCGAGCAGCGGCGTGAGGGCAAGCTGCTCGGGCTGTCGCAGAGCGGCCTGCCGCCGTTGCGCGTTGCGTCGCTGAGTCGCACCGAACATCGCGCGCTCTCGGCGCGGGCACGCGAGCTCGCCGAGCAGCTGCTCGACGACTCGGGCCGACTGCCGGCGCAGTACGCCGCTCTCGAACACGAGGTGAGCGCCGGTTGGCTGAAGCGCGTCGGCGCCGGCGAGGTCCTGACCCAGGACGTCGATGCCTGAGGCGGGGCGAGTCATCGGCGGCTCGGCGCGGGGCATCCGCCTGGAAGGGCCGCGCGGCTCCGCAACGCGGCCACTGACCGATCGCGTCAAGGAGTCGCTCTTCGGCGCGCTCGAGGCCGTCGGCGCGCTCGACGGTCCCTTCCTGGACCTCTTCGCGGGAACAGGCGCGGCCGGGGTTGAGGCGCTCAGCAGGGGGGCGCCCGCGGCGACCTTCGTCGAACACGACGGTCCGAGCTGTCAGGTGATCGGCGCGAACCTCCGGCGCGCGCATCTCGAACTCGGCCGCGTGGCTCGCGCCGATGTCGTGGGCTACCTGCGCAATATCCGGCCAGCTGCGGACGGGCCATTCGCGGCGGCGCTGATCGATCCACCGTATGGCGACCCGATGATGACGACCGCGTTGGAGCTACTCGGGGATCCGGCGCGCGACTGGCTCATCGCGGGCGCGACGGTCGCCGTCAAGCACTTCTGGCGCGACGAACCGGCCGATCTGGTGGGTGTGCTGGCCAAGCAGCGCGTCAAGCGCTTCGGCGAGACCGCGCTCACCTTCTACACCCGCAAGCAACGGGCGGACCATAGCGGTACGCTGTGAGCCGACCGATTTGCGCGCAGCAGCGGCCGAAGGCCGCCGGCGGAGGGATAACAATCCCGGAGGAGGGAGCATGACCACGGCGCTCTATCCGGGCTCGTTCGATCCCATCACGTTGGGCCACCTTGACGTCATTCGGCGCGCGACAGCGGTCTTCGACAAGCTCGTCGTTGGCGTGCTCGTCAATCCCAAGAAGACGCCCATGCTCGACCTTGACGACCGCCTCGCGGCAATCAGGGAGGCGCTGACCGAGGAGCTGGGCGACACAGCGAAGAAGGTCGAGGTGGACAGCTTCGACGGCCTGACCGTGGACTACTGCGGCAAGATCGGGGCCAGCTTCATCGTGCGCGGGTTGCGCGCAGTGAGCGACTTCGAATCGGAGCTCCAGATGGCCCACACCAATCGCAAGCTTGCGCCTGACGTGGACACGATCTTCTTCATGACCGCGCTCGAACATGCCTACCTCAGTTCGAGCCTCGTCAAGGAGATTGCCGCCTTCGGCGGTGACGTCAGCCGCTTCGTCCCGGCAGCCGCCCTCCGCCGACTGCGCCGCTAGCCCGTACAATTCGCAATCGCGGGCGCGCGCCTCCACGCAGCGCCCCAGTCAGCGCCGGCGCATTTACGGGGACACTCCGATAGACATCGTATTTCTCATCGAACAGCTGGAGCGGCTGATCTCGAGCGGTCGCAACATGC
>JARXKQ010000041.1 GCA_030271555.1 Chloroflexota bacterium
CGTGCCTTCGGCCGAGTTCTTGCGCCCATTGAACGGGAAGGTGTCCGGCCCGCGGTGTTGACGATCGCGACGCGCGTGTCTGACGGTGCCTGGTCGCGGATGACCCAGCCGAGCAAGGCCATGATCACGATGGGCGCCACGAACATCAGCGCCAGGGTCCGGTGGTCGCGTCGGAACAGATCGGCGATGCGCCGGCTGATGGCGAAGGTGCGGCGCAGGCTCATGCCGCGGCCCCTGTGTCTTCAGAGTCGCCGCCGCCGAGCTTGAGGAAAGCGTCCTCCATGTTGTCCACGCCGGCCTGCTGTCTGATCTCAGCGCCACTGCCGCGCGCCAGGACCTTGCCATGGAACATCAGCAGCAGCTCGTCGCACCGGTCGGCCTCGTCCATGACGTGGCTGCTCACGACGATCGTCGTGCCCGCTGCGGCGAGCGCGCGGAAGTATTTCCAGAACTCGACGCGCAATGCGGGGTCGATGCCGACTGTTGGCTCGTCCAGGAAAAGGACGCTCGGCTTGTGAACCAGCGCGCACGCCAGGGAGAGCCGTCGCCGCATGCCACCCGATAGCTCAAGCGCTGGGGCGTTCTTACGGCTGGTCAGGTGGACCAGGTCGAGGACCTCGTCCATCCCCTTCTTGTCGCCGGTGCCGGATAGCGCCGCGAAGAAGCGCAGATTCTCCCAGACGGATAGCTCGATGTAGATGCCGTCGGCCTGGGTCATGTAGCCGATGTGGGCGAGGTTCTCGCGATCGGGCATCTTGACGCCCAGCACGCGCGCCTCGCCGCTCGATGCCTTGGCGAGGCCGACGAGCAGCCGGATCAGCGTCGTCTTGCCGGAGCCGTTGGGGCCCAGCAGGCCATAAATGCGCCCGGCGGGCAAATCGAGGTCGAGGTTATTCACGGCGACGATGTCGCCAAAGCGCTTAGTCAGCGCTCGCGCCTGGATCGCCCCCGTGAATGCGTCCATCGCGCTGATGATAGTCAGGTGGCCGGCCCCCAGCTATGCGCCAACTCCTGCCGCCTGGATTCCCCCGAACGCAATGGCTCATGACGGGCGGTCATGACGCCACGTTGACCGCGGTACATGGTGTGCTCAGGGGCACGTGATCACGTGCAGCAACCAACGCATCATCGCGAAAGGAGCTCATCCAGTGGGAATCATCGCCTGGATCGTCGTCGGCGCCATCGCCGGCTTCATCGCCACGCTCATCCTGGGGAACCGCGAGGGGATCGTGATGACGATCATCCTCGGCATCGTCGGGGCGGTCGTCGGCGGCTTTCTCGCCGGAACCTTCCTCAATCTCAAGGATCCCACGGGCATTAACGTCGAGACAATCGTCGTGTCTGTTATCGGCGCCCTCATCGTGGTCTTTGTCGCAAACATGGTGATGGGCGGCGGTCGCCGTCGCGGAATTGGCTGACGCGCGGGACCTCCCGAGCATCTTCTCCACGAGGCCCGTTCGTCGGGTGGCGGACCTGCGCCGTGTTCTCGGACACGCCGCAGGCACTCCGCCGTAAAGGAGGCAGGCATGGCAACCAAGAACGCCACGGTCCGCTCATTCGCGACCAGCGTCGACATCCCGGCCGACAGCCGGAAGAAGATCAACCGCATCCTGAATCAGCACCTAGCCGACTCCTTCGACCTCATGAGCCAGGTCAAGCAGGCGCATTGGAACGTGAAGGGCTCAGACTTCTGGCAGCTGCACAAGCTCTTCGACGAGGTCGCTGCACGCGCCGCGGAATGGGTCGATGAGTTCGCGGAGCGCGTGACCGCCCTGGGCGGCTATGCCACGGGCACCGTTCGCATGGCAACAGCAGCGAGCGCCCTGCCGGAGTTCCCGACCGACATCACCGACAGCATGGACTACGTCCGGGCCGTCGCCGAGCGCCTCGCGGCGTTCACGAACTCGGCCAGGGAAGCGATCGACCAAACCGACAAGCTGGGTGACGCCGACACAGCCGACCTGTTCACCGAGGTGAGTCGCTGCGCCGACAAGTATCTGTACTTCCTCGAGGCGCATCTCCAGGGCTGACCCGCCGCGCGCCTCGCGCAAAATGAATGGCGTCCCCGGCAGGATTCGAACCTGCGACCCGCTGCTTAGAAGGCAGCCGCTCTAGTCCACTGAGCTACGGGGACGCGCCGCTTCAGTTTACGGACCCAAGCGCCGCCTAGGCGATGAAAGACCGCTCCAGTAGGCCAGGTCGCTCGACGCCCAGGAGCGACATGGCGATGCGCGTCTCCTCGTGCAGGATGGCCACGGCGCGCTCGATTCCGGCGGCACCGCCCGCAGCGAGTGCCCAATAGAGGGGTCGTCCGATCAGCGTCCCGGTCGCGCCCAGGGCGAAGGCCATCAGGATGTCGAGCCCGGACCGGATCCCGCCATCTACCCACACCTCTGTCCGTCCGGCGACGGCGTCGACGATCGGCGCGAGGGCTTCCGCGGCCGCGATGACCCGGTCGAGCTGCCTGGCACCATGGGTCGAAACGATGATCCCGGTGACGCCCTCGTCCGCGGCCCGGGCGGCGTCCAAAGGCGAGAGGATGCCCTTGAGGATCACCGGCAAGTGGGTCCAGGTTCGTATCTCGCCGACGCGATCCCAGTTGAGCCCCAACTCCTGCTGTTCAGCGATCGCGCCGTACGGCGAATCCCTGAATTGAGTCGCCTGGTCAACATGCGGCTGTGGGGGAAAGGTGAAGCCGGAGCGCAGGTCTCGTAGTCGGTGGCCCACGACCGGCAGGTCGACCGTCAGGATGATCGCCCGGTAGCCCGCGGCAGTGGAGCGCTCTACGAGGCTGCGGCTGTATTCAAGCGAGTCGATGAGATACAGCTGGAACCAGCGTTCGGCGTCATGGGCGGCCGCCGCGACGTCCTCAATAGACCGCGATGACGCGGTTGAGAGCGTGTACGGGATGCCGGCAGCCGCTGCGCCCCTGACGGCCTCGACCTCACCATCAGGATGGGCGAGCTGCTGGACCGCCATGGGCGCCATCGCGACGGGGATTCGCGCCAGTCGACCCAGGAAGGATCCGGCCGGATCAGCCGACCGAACGTCCGTGAGCACGCGCGGGATAAACCGCTTCGTCCGCCAAGCTTCCGCTGCTTCGCGGAGCGAGATCTCGTCCCAGCTGCCCCCGGCGACGTACTCGAAGCCCACCGGGTCCATGCGCTCACGGGCCAGCGGCTCGAATTCGTCGAGGCTGAGAATCCGCTCTAGTTCTGCGGGCGACAGTCGCTCAGCCACTGTCAGTCGAGGGTAACCACGTCGTGCCAACGCGGGATGTCGACGTCGAAGCCCAGCGCCTTCACCTTGGGCGCCAGCGCCGCCTGTGCGGCCGGGTCGCCGTGGACGATGAAGACGCGCTTCGGGAAGCCAGCATCGCCCGGCTTCTTGCCCGTCGCGAAGTTGCCGATCCAGTCGAGCAGCTCCGACTCGTCCGCATGGGCTGAAAAGCCGCTGATCGAGCGGATCTGGCACTTCACGTCGTGCAGCGCGCCGTCGATGCGAACCTGCGCGGCTCCCTGTTGGAGGTGGTCGCCCAGCGTGCCCTTGCCCTGGTAGCCCACGAATAGGAGCACGGCACTTGGATCACCGATCAGATCGCGCAGGTGGCCGACTACCCGCCCGCCGGTCAGCATGCCGTTCGAGGCGATGATCATGTACGGCCGTTTGGCTGTGGCGATCTGCTCCGATTGCTTGATGTTGTTGGTGATGATCTGCCCCGGGTAGTCGAGCGGGCTTTCGCTCTGCTCGAGCAGCCGCCGGGTTTGATCGTCGAAGTACTCGGCGTGGTGGCGGTAGACGTCGCTCGCCTTGGACGCCATGGGGGAGTCGAGGTACAGCGGCAGCTGCGGGATCTTGCCTTCCGCGATCAGCCGATCGAGCTGCCAGACGACTTCCTGGGTACGGCCGATGGCGAATGACGGCACCAGCAGAACACCGTCGTGCTCGGCGACGAGCCGCACCGTCTCGGCCAGGATGCGCACGGCTTCTTCCTGCGGCTCATGCTCGCGCCCGCCGTAGGTCGATTCCATCAACACGTAATCGGCGTCGGTCACATGCGTTGGGTCGCGGATGATCGGCGTGTCGTGCCGGCCAAGGTCGCCGGAGAAGACAAGCTGTCGTTCGGGTCCACCGGGAGAGTCGGTGGCATGGATGCGGATGATGGCCGAGCCCAGGATGTGGCCCGCGTCGAGGAAGACAGCCTTGATGCCGGGGGCGACATCGACCTCCGTCTCGTAGCGGACGGCCTTGAACTGGGTCACCGCCTGTTCCGCCTCGTGCTCGCCGTAGATCGGCTCGTCGAGGTCCACTTCCATTGCTGGCGGCTGGTAGCGCAGCGCTACTTCCGGGTTGGGCGCCATCCACGCCTCGCCCTTGCTGACCGCGGCGTGATTCAGCACCGGCCAGTGGTCGGCCTTCATCAATTCGTCGTTGGGCACCATCTTGGCCCGGTCGTCGGTCGCATCGCCGGTGTCCGAATCGCCGGCGCCCTCCGCCGGCGGTGGTGGCGGTGCGGCAGGCGGGGCAGCGGGTATTGGAACGCCCGCTCCGTCGGTCGTCTCGTCCTGGTGGGCGAGCTCAACGGCCGCGGCGAGCCTGGCTTCCTGTTGCTTGTCCTCTGCCGCGGCCTTTTCCGGGTTACGGCGCGTAAACCGCGCATGGCGCTTGGCCGCTTCCTGTTGCAGCTTGCCCGAGTCAAGCAGGACGAGTCCGGCCAGTTCGACCGTGCCCGCCGTCGCGTAGATCGGCCCTTTGAAGCCACGCGCCACGACATACGGAATGAGCCCGCAGTGGTCCAGGTGGGCGTGGGTCAGCAGGATCGCGTCGAGCTCGGCCGGGTCATAGGCGAGCGGGATGCGGTTGCGAATCGACTCGTTCGGGCTGCCCTGGAACATGCCGCAGTCGACGAGGATCTTGGCCTGACCGGTGGTGAGCAGGAACTGCGAGCCGGTGACCGTTGTCGCCGCGCCCAGGAATTGAAGCTTCATCAACGCGGATAGTCGCACCGGTCGCTGTGAACCGCGCGCATCGCTCCGCACCTGTGCGTATACTTCGGCATTATCGAACCGTTTGACCGCACCGAAGCAACCGCGACCATGCCTGATCAGCCCATCGAGCGCGCTCTGGCCGGCTATGCCCAGCTGGTAGAACTGTTGTCGGCCTCGCACACGCCGGAGTTCCCCGACCCGCACGTGACGATGGCCCAGATGCGCGTCCTGATGCTGCTTTCCGCCGTGGGCGAGGAGCGGATGTCCGATCTGGCGCATCAACTTGGCATTTCGCCATCCACGCTGTCATCGCTGGTCGACCGCCTCGTCGAGGCCCAGTTCGTCACCAGGCGGGACGACGCGCACGACCGGCGCAGCGTGCTGGTCTCGCTCGCGCCCGCGGGCAATCAACTGCTCGATCAATTCAACGAGCTCGGGGCAGACGCGCTGCGTTCGCTGCTCGAGCAACTGACGCCCACAGAGATCGTCACCGTCAACCAGGCCATAGAGCTGCTCGTCGCCGCAGCGCGCCGAGTGTCCGCGGAGGAACCCCGAACGTGAGCCGCTTGTCCGCCATTGCCGTGAACCAGCGCAGCGTCACCCTGCTGCTTGCTTTCGCACTTTTCGCCGCCGGCATCTCAGCCTGGGGGTCGCTCAAGCAGGAACTGCTGCCCGACGTTGACTTCCCCGTCATCACCGTCATCGCCCCCTTTCCGGGCGCCGGCGCCACCGACGTCGCGACGCAGGTCGCGGAGCCCATCGAGCGCTCGATCCAGGGCATCGCCCGCCTCGACTCGCTTCGCTCCACCTCGGCCAACTCGATCGCCCTTGTCGTCGCCCAATTCGAGTTCGGCACGAACGTCAAGGACACGCGGGCGGCGATCGAGGAGAACATCCGCGCGCTGGGTCTGCCGCAGGGCGTCGAGCCCACCGTCAGCGCGCTCAACATCAACAGCTCGCCGGTCATCATCGCGTCGATCGCCGCGACCAGCTCTAGCAGCCTCGACCGCGCGGCGGACATTGCCAGCAGCGAGATCCTGCCACAGATCCTGGCCCTCGACGGAGTCGCCAGCGCCGACTTGACCGGCACCCTCGAGCAGCAGCTGGTGATCACCCTCGACCCATCCAAGATGGCCACGGCGGGCATCACCTCACAGCAGATAAGCGGCATCCTGCGGGCCAACAACCTCACGATCCCGTCGGGCCAGCTGCCCGAAGGTGGCACGCGCATCCCGGTCTCGACCGTGGGCGAGCTGACGTCGATCGACCAGATCGTCAACCTGCTGGTCGGGGCCAGTACGACCACCACTCCGCCGACGCCCATCTTCCTGAAGGACGTCGCGACCGTGACCGTGGAGCACGTCGCAACGACCGGCTATGCCCGCACCAACGGCCAGTCGTCGCTCACCCTCACGGTCACCAAGGCCTCGTCGGGCAACACCGTCCAGGTTGCGCGCGATGTCCAGAAGGTGCTCGACGATGCCGCCGCGCGCCACCCCTCAGAGATCAGCGTCGTCACCGTCCAGGACCTGTCGAGCTTCATCGTCGAGTCGCAGGACGGCCTGCTGCGCGAGGGCGGCCTGGGCGCGCTGTTCGCGATTCTGACCATCTTCCTTTTCCTGTTCAGCTTGCGCTCAACGTTGGTCGCGGCGATCAGCATCCCGCTCAGCGTGCTCAGCGCACTGGTGCTGATGCAGGTCGCGGACATCTCGCTCAACGTCATGACCCTCGGCGGCCTTGCGGTCGCGGTGGGGCGAGTGGTCGACGACGCGATCGTCGTGCTCGAAAACATCTATCGCCATAGAGCGCTGGGCGAGGACAGGCTCACCGCTGTCACCAAGGGGCCACGAGAAGTCGCGCGCGCCATCACCGCCAGCACGCTGACGACCGTCATGGTCTTCCTACCGATCGGGTTTGTCGGTGGCCTCGTCAGCCAGCTCTTCCTGCCCTTCGCACTCACGGTCACCTTTGCCCTGCTGGCATCCCTTGTTTGCGCGCTGACCGTCGTGCCAGTGCTGGCCTACCTGTTCATCGGCCGGGTCAAGCTCAACGTCGACGAGGACGGCGAGCCCAAGAACTCGTTCTGGATCCGCGTCTACACGCCGCTCATCCGCGGCGCACTGCGTAATCGCTGGACGCGCTGGGGTGTGCTGGCTGTCTCGGCCGCGCTCTTCGTGGCCTCGCTCACCCTGGTCGCGAAGCTGCCCACCCAATTCATCAATACCGGGTCGGACAAGATCCTGGGCGTGACGGTCATCCCGGCGGCCGGCGCGTCCTCAGAAGCGGTGCTCGAGCGCGCCACCCAGGCCGAGGAGATTCTGCTGCACCTGCCCGACGTGCAGATCGTGCAGACCAGCGTCCCGGGCGAAGGCGATACGGGTTTCGGCACGATCTTCGCCGCGCTCCAGGGCCAGCCGGCCAACTCCGCGCGCATGACCGTCCGGTTCGATCCCAAGGTCGACCTGGGTGAAAAGGCTATAGCGCTGTCCGATGCGCTTGCACCAATCCGGGCCGACGGCTACGACACCAGCGTCGCCCAGACCGCCGGCTTCACCAGCAACAAGCTCGACATCGTCGTCAGCGGCCCGGATCTCGAATCGGTCCACACCGCGAGCGACATCGTCATGGCGGCGATCGCCGGACGTAGCGACCTCGCGAATCTGACGAGCGACCTGGTCGAGGCGAGCCCTGAGATCGAGGTGCGCGTCGATCCCAACAAGGCACTCGGCGTGGGCTCGACCGCGGCGCAGATCGCCGCCGAGGTCCGCGCGATGCTGACGCCGACCACCGTTGGCAACGTAACCCTCGATCCGGAGGGCGGCGCCAAGCTCATCGTCCGCACCGACCCACAGGTCGCGACATCGGT
>JARXKQ010000042.1 GCA_030271555.1 Chloroflexota bacterium
ACATCGCTGAGGTCTCTTCGCTCGCCAAGTGGACCGCCTCTGATGCGGCGATGAGCGTCGCGTCGGACGCCGTGCAGCTCTTTGGGGGGAGCGGCTACTCGCGCGAGTTCCCGGTCGAGCGCATGCTGCGCGACGCCAAGGGCGCCCAGATCTACGAGGGCACCAACCAGATCCACCGGCTGATCGTGGCCGACGCCGTTCTGGGGCGGGTCAACCCAGGCTGACGAGGTAGAGCTGGCGCGCGCCGGGTAGGCCCTTCAGCTCATGGCTGCCAAAGTCCTCGAACGCGTCGCTCTGGATCCGGGCGCCCTTCGCATCAAAGTTGACGATCGCTTGACGCAACGCTTCGACGGCAGGCTGGCGGTCGCCGTCGGCCGAGATCAGGACTTCGGCCAGGTCGGTAAACGTCTCGCCGCGCAGCTCGAGATAGTCCGTCTCATTGACGATGTCGAGCGCCTGGCGGATCGGCCCAAGGGCTGCGTCGTTCTCGCCGCGCGGCCAGCACACGCGCCGCGGCACGCTAGCCATCGGCAGCTGCCGCGCGGCGTTTGTTGACTAGTTTGCTGCGGCAGGCGGCCGGTGGCGCGTGCTCTGTTGACGGACCAGCCGAAACAGGGCGCGCTGGCCGGGCAAGCCCTTCAGCTCGTGCACTCCGAAGTCCTCGAATTCGAGGTCAGCGGCATCGATCAGGTCGCGCACCGTGGCCGATATGACGATGTCGCCCGGCTCGGCCACGGCCATCATTCGGGCCGCTGCATGAACGGCCACGCCGCGCACATCGGAAGGGACCAATTCGACCTCGCCGCTGTTGACCGCCGCGCGGATGCGCAGACCCAGCGGGCCAACGGCATCGCCCAGGGCGGCTGCGGCTCGAATAGCCCGCTCGGCACTGTCGAACAGGCCGATCACGCCGTCACCGGTCGTCTTGACCAGGCGGCCTTCATGCTGGTCGATGGTGCGTTCGGCCAGCTCGTTGTGGCGGCTGACCAGATCTCGCCACCGCGCCGGCCCACTGGCCACCGCCTGGGCCGTCGAATCAACGATGTCGGTGAAAAGGATCGACGAGAGGATCCGCCGTCCGCCCTCCGGCGTCGCCTTCGCGTAGCCGCGCATTGCCTCGAAGTCGACCGATACCCATGGCTCATCGCCGACCACCCACGCGTCATGCCCGGGCGGGATCTCGAACACGTCGCCCGGCCCGACCTCGAGCTCGACGCCGTCCGGCATCTGTATTCGGGCTCGCCCACGGATCGTGATGCCGAAATGGTGGAACTGGCATGTCTGGGTCCCGGCTATTGGCTTGATATCGACCGACCAACGCCAGCCCGGCTCGTAGGTAAGCCGACCGACAACTCGGTCATCTAGCTGGACGACCTCGACCGTGCCATGCGGCACGACGCGAATGTCCTTGCTGTCACTGAATCGTTGCCGCTGAAGTCGCGCCACGGTCAGCCTTCCATCCTGCTACCCGGCCTCGAACTCAAATGAGACTGGCACGGACCGCTCCAGGGTGTCGCCGACGGGCGACCCCTGCGCGCACGCTTCGTGCAGCTGAGCGAGCTGCTCCGGCGTGGCGTTTCGCGCTTTGAGCCGCACCGTGTAGGACACGCGCTGATAGCCCGGCCCGTGGTCGGCATCGAGACCGAGATAGCGTTGCACATTGAAGTAACCGCGTGCCTCAACGGTCAGATCATCGATAACGATGCCGAGCAAGGCCGCCCGGTTCGCGACCAGCTCGACATCGCACGCGGCCAGCGTTCGTAGGAGCATGCCCATCGCGCTCGGGTCGTCATCGCCGCCCATGTAGACCGGCGGTCCGCCCAGCGCCGAGGTCACCTCGGCGCGGGTGCCGCCGACCCAGTGGGCTATGACGACCGGATTACGGTCGGCGCGCGTGGGGTCCGCCGCGACGGCTTCGACATACGCGCTCAGCGCACCGACATCGATGCCGTTGACGTCGCGGTCGCTGGGAATGGCCATCACCTCGCTCTCTCTCGCCCTCTTGCATCATCGTACTCGGCACGAGAGGGCCGTAAGATTGCGCGGTGTCAAACGTGACCGGCCAGGACGGGCCGAACGGGAAGATCTATGTCGTCTCCGCCGCGCGGACGCCGATCGGCAAGTTCGGCGGCTCTCTTGCGGACGTCCCGGCGACGACCCTCGGCGGCATCGCCATCCGCGCCGCGGTCGAGCGCGCCGGCATCGCCAACGACGCCGTTGACGAGGTGCTCATGGGCCAGGTGCTGCAAGCGGGAGTCGGCCAGGCGCCGGCGCGCCAGGCGCTGCTCAAGGGCGGCCTCGCGGACACGACGAGTGCGACGACCATCAACCGCGTCTGCGGCAGCGGCATGAAGTCGATCATGCTGGGCGCGGCTGAGATCCGGGCGGGTGACGCCGAGATCGTCGTCGCGGGTGGCATGGAGAACATGAACCAGGGGCCATACCTGCTGCCGAAGGCGCGATTCGGCTATCGGCTGGGCAACGCCGAGATGATCGACTCGACGGTCCTTGACGGGTTGTGGTGCAGCGTCGAGGGCTGCCACATGGGCACCCACGCCGAGCGTGTCGCGATCAAGGATCACGTCAGCCGCGCCGACCAGGATCAGCTGGCGTTGGAGTCGCATCAGAAGGCGCTCGCGGCGATCGCTGCTGGCCGATTCAAGGACGAGATAGTGCCCGTGCCAATCCGCAAGGGCACAGAAGAAGTGCTGTTCGACACCGACGAAGGCCCGCGGGCGGACACGAGCCTCGAGGCGCTCGCCCGACTGAAGCCCGTCTTCGCGCTCCCGTCCGGCGAGGACCGTGGCGATGCCACCGACGGCACCGTCACGGCCGGCAATGCGCCGGGCATCACCGACGGCGCGGCGGCCACCGTGGTCGCGTCAGAACGAGCGGTTGAGCGGCTGGGCTTGAAGCCGCTTGCCCGGATCGTGGGCTACAGTCAGGCCGAGGTCGCGCCCAAGTGGCTCTTCCTGGCGCCGGTCAAGGGCGTCCAGAAGCTGCTCGACAAGACGGGCATGGCTATGGGCGACTTCGATTTGATCGAGATCAACGAGGCGTTCGCGGCACAGGTCCTGGCCGACGGTCGCGAGCTGGGTTTCGACTGGAGCAAGGTCAACGTCAACGGGGGCGCGATCGCGCTGGGCCATCCCATCGGCGCCAGTGGTGCGCGGGTGGTGGCGACACTGCTGTACGAGCTTCGGAGGAGAGAGGGACGCTATGGACTCGCGACGCTTTGCCTGGGCGGGGGCGGATCGGTGGCAATGGCCTTCGAGCGCATCTAGGGAAATACTCCAATGAGCCGGGTCGCGATCGTCACCGACTCGGCGAGCGATCTCACCGCGGAGCGCGCCGCCGCGGCCGGTGTCACTGTCGTGCCGTTGTTCGTCTACTTCGGCGATCGCGAATACACCGCCGGCGTGGACATGTCGTACGAAGACTTCTGGCGGGAGCTGACCGCTCCGGGCGCGCCCTTTCCAAAGACTGCTGCGGCACCGCCGGGCGCGTTCAAGGAAGCGTTCGAAAAGCTCTTCCTCGAGGGTTTCGACGAGATCGTATGCATCAACGTCGGCTCAAAGCTGAGCGCGACCATTAATAGCGCGAGGATCGCCGCCGGCCTGATGCCCGAACGCACGATCCACGTCGTCGACAGCGAGTCGGCGACGCTTGGTCAGGGCGTGCTCGTCCTGCTCGCCACGCAGCGGGCGCGCGAGGGAAAGTCCGGCGCGGACATCGTCGCCGAGATCGAGCAGCGGCGCAGCACGCTCAACCTGTTCCTCGCCCTGGACACGCTCGAATACCTCAAGCGCGGCGGCCGGATCAGCCCCGCGCGCGCGGCGATCGGCAACGTCCTCAGCGTCAAACCCATCATCACCATCATCGACGGCGTCGTCGAGACTGCCGACCGGCCGCGCACCCGGGGCAAGGCGCGCGCCCGTGTGCTCGAGCTGCTCAGCTCATCGTCGCCGGACATGGTTGCGGTCATCCACGGCCAGGCCGACGACATCGGCGGCTTTGCCGACGAGCTGGCCAAAGCCATCAGGTTCCCGCGCGACCAGATCGGGATCTACCTCATCGGGCCGTCGGTGGGCCCGCATACAGGCCCGGGCGTGTACGGGGCAGTCGTCCTGCCCAAGGCTTAGCGGACCGGCCGCCTCAAATCGGGGCCAGCCTGCCATCCGTGGGCCGGACGGCCCACGGCCTTCGGTTACCTCTGGCACGTCGGCTGGCCCAAGGGGGCGGTGTAAACTTCGCCCGCTTTCGGCCCCCATCTCGGGCCCAACGAAGTTTCCCTGGAGGTTTCGGTCAACATGACCACCGAACGAGCGGCGCCGGCCATCAACCCATGGCACGTGGCGCAGCAGCAGTTCGACATCGCCGCCGAGAAGCTCAACCTCGACCCCGGCCTTCGCCAGGTCCTGCGCGAGCCCCGACGCGAGCTGCATGTCCACTTCCCGGTCAAGATGGACGACGGGTCCGTCAAGGTGTTCGAGGGATACCGGGTCCAGCACAACCTGAGTCGCGGCCCCGCCAAGGGCGGTATCCGCTACCACCAGGACGTCAGCATCGACGAGGTCAAGGCTCTCGCGATGTGGATGACCTGGAAGTGCGCCGTCGTCGGCATTCCGTACGGCGGTGGCAAGGGCGGCGTGATCGTCGACCCCAAGAAGCTGTCACGGCGCGAGCTCGAAAACCTGAGCCGTCGCTTCTTTACGGAGATCGAAGTCCTGATCGGGCCTGAGAAGGACATCCCGGCGCCGGACGTCAACACGACGCCGCAGGTGATGGCCTGGTTCATGGACACGTACTCCATGCACGTCGGCTACACCGTTCCGGGCGTCGTCACCGGCAAGCCCATTGCGTTGGGGGGCTCGGAAGGGCGCAACGAGGCGACCGCGCGCGGAACCGTGTTCTGCGTTATCGAGGCCGCCAGGCACCTCCAGATCGACCTCAAGGCGGCCACCGTGGTCGTCCAGGGCTTCGGCAACGCCGGCTCAATCGCCGCGCGGCTGATGTCCGATGAGGGCGTCAAGGTGCTCGCGGTGTCCGACTCGTCCGGTGGGATCCACTCGCCGGCCGGCCTGGACATCAACCGCGTCATCGCCTGGAAGGCGGAGCACGGCACAGTCGTCGGTTTCCCCGGCGCCCAGGCCGTGAGCAATACCGAGATCCTCGAGATCGAGTGCGACGTGCTTATCCCGGCCGCGCTCGAGAACCAGATCACGGCGTCGAACGCAGAGCGCATCCACGCCAAGATCGTGGCTGAGGCGGCCAACGGGCCGACGACACCAGAGGCGGACGAGATCCTCTTCCGCCGCGGCCTCTTCCTCATCCCCGACATCCTGTGCAACGCCGGTGGCGTCACCGTCTCGTACTTCGAGTGGGTTCAGGACCTGAACCGCGACCACTGGAGCGAGAAGGTCGTCAACGAGAAGCTGCACGAGATAATGACCAAGGCGTTTGCCGAGACCCTCGCGATCTCGCTGCGCGAGGGCGCGCACATGCGGCTTGCCGCGTACCTGCTCGCCGTTCAGCGCGTCGCCGACGCTACCGCGATGCGCGGTCTCTACCCGTAAATCGATCTAGCCCCTCAACATAGTGAGAGCCCCGGCCCGCCGCCAGGGCTCTTCTCTTTGAGGCTGCGTGGCCGGTCTCACACCTCATGTCTAGCCAAATGCAGCACTGGTCTGCGTCGATTCGTGCTCGGCCTGCCAACTGCCTAATCAGTCCTGCGGCTGACAGAAGAATCGGCCGATTCGGCAATTCCCCGCCGTTGTCGCGCAGGACAGGTCTGCATTTGACAGGAAAAACGTTGACTGCCCCGAGACTTGCCACACAACCGTGAACACCCGATATGGCGCCCAGTCGATGACCGCGCCGCTGCGCGAGGTAGTGCTGCGCTCGCCGGGCGAGAGCTTTGGGCGCGCGTTCGACGATCCGGCACACGGCTTCCTATTCCCAGTGGACCTCGATTCCGCGAAACGCGAACACGCCGCGCTGGCGGAGCTGCTGACGACCCTGGGCGTCAGGGTGCAGGTCATTGGCGACGAAGGACTAGGGCCCGACTCCGTGTACGTCTTCGACCCGCTCCTGGTCACCGACCGCGGTGCCGTGCCGCTCCGACCGGGCAAGCAAACGCGACTTGGCGAGGAGGCCGCGCTTGAGCGCTGGACGATTTCTCAAGGCATTCCGACGCTTGGTCGGATCGCGGCGCCTGGAACCGTGGATGGCGGTGACACCTTCTGGCTTAGAGGGGACCTGCTGTGCATTGGTCGCTCACTGCGCACAAACCGCGCCGGCGCTGGGCAGCTCGCCCGGATCGTGGGCGGCCGCGTCGAGATCGTCGATGTGCCGTACTGGCATGGTCCAGGCGAGGTCTTGCATCTACTGAGCGTCATCTCGCCGATCGCTGACGATCTGGCGGTCGTCTACCCCGAGCTGCTGCCCGCAGGCCTGTACGAGCTATTGGGCGAACTAGGCGTGAGGACCCTCGCCGTCGAGGAAGACGAATTCGCCACTCTCGGCTGCAACGTGCTCGCAGTCCGGCCCGGTGTGGTGATCGTCGCTGCCGGCAACCCCAAGATCAGCGCAAAGATGGCCGCGGCCGGAGTCGAAGTGCATGCCTTCGAGGCGCGCCAGATCGGCTTCAACGGCAGCGGTGGGCCGACCTGCCTGACGCGGCCAGTGCTGCGCAGGGAGTAGCATCGGCGGCCCATGCTCGACCACGAAGAACAGTTCCTGTTCAAGGAGGAGATCCTCCACCTGTCCACGGCAGTCGCCGACGCCGGGATGCTCGACAACGTCGAGGATCTGCTGACCGACGTCATCACCTCGCCGCGTTTCGACAGCGAGGTGTTCACTCTCGAGCGCAGCCTGCAGGTGATGCTGGGAGCAAGGGCTGGCACCACTCTTGTTGGCCTCCTCACGGTCACGCCGGACGTTTTCGACCAGGTCGCTGAGGTGCGCATTGCGCCCGAGATCCACGAGCGCCTCGTCGCGTGGCGCGCCCGTTTTGGCCTCGCGATCGACAACGCGCTGAACTTCCTGAACAACCCCGACGGGATCCAGGGCCACAACTTCTCCACCCAGGTCGCCCACGTCGATGACCGGCGGGTGCTGCAGGGCCGCCTCACGCTCGTGCGCTACAACAACGAACCGCAGTTCTTCGTGGCTGACGCGGCCGTCTTCTACAGCCTTATCGCCGACGTCCTCGATCGGCTGGTGCCGCAGACCGACGACGAGACCGTCGACCCGGACACGCTTTCCCGCATCAAGGACGCGATTGCCGTCATCGAGCGCAAGCAGGCAGCGCGCGACCGCACCTAGCCGCAAGGACGACGCGAGCGGCCGCTTGCGGCGGCTCGCGGAGGACGCGCAGCAGCAGCCCGCAGGCGTCGCTGCGGAGGCAGGCCGTTATGTGCGCGACCGCAGCTAGGGCGGCGGCTCGCAGTCGATCAGGCGGGCTGACGGGAAGCGGACGGCGAGGCTGGCGAGGGCCGGCCGATCGACCACCGCGAGCTCCTGCAATGTCTGGGCATCGGCCACGCTGACGTAGTCGACGTTGCCCAGGGTCGCCGCGGCCAGCTCGCGCCGCATGATCGCCCGGAGAGAGTCGGCCGACTTATCGCCCGCAGCCAGCGCACCAGCCGCCGCCTGCAACGCCCTGTTGAGAGTCGGTGCCTGCGCTCGTTCGTCAGCAGTCAGGTAGCGGTTGCGCGACGACATCGCCAGGCCGTCCGACTCGCGGACGGTGGGGCAGACCATGACCTCGACCAGCATTCCGAGGTCGCTCACCAGCCGACGGATCACGACCGACTGCTGGCCGTCCTTCTGGCCGCCTGCGGCGGGA
>JARXKQ010000043.1 GCA_030271555.1 Chloroflexota bacterium
CGCCCGCCGGCGGCACGGTCGAAATAAGCCTCAGGGCGACCGACAACGGCAGCGAGATAAAGGTGGCCGACACGGGCGTGGGCATCGACGCGCGCGAGCTGCCGTACGTCTTCGACCGCTTCTACCGCGGCACACAGGCGATCGAGCCGCGTGCCACGGGCTCCGGGCTGGGCCTCTCGATCGTGCGGTCCATCGTCGAGATGCACGACGGGCGCGTGGCAATCACCAGCACGCCGGGTGCGGGCACGCAGGTATCGGTCATCCTGCCGTCGGACGTATCCGTTTCTTCATCCGCCGCTGCCCGCGCCTGAACCGGGTTCGTGGCACTCTTCGTGATGACGTGACCGACGAGACGCAGCCGCAGACCGAACCCCAGCCGCAACCCGAGCCGCCGTACTCGTACAGCCCACCCACTGAGCCGCGCAGCCAATGGGCGGCGCCCGGCTGGGCCCAGGGCAGCCCGCCGCACTGGTTCGAGCCGCTCCCCGGGCAGGAACGCCGCCGCCAGCGCCGCAACCGCTCTGGCGCCTATGTCGCGGTCCTCTTCGTTGTCGCGCTCGTCGGCAGCGTGCTGGGCTCAGCGCTGACCTACGGGGCGCTGCTCGGCACAGGCCAGATTCGCGGCAATAGCAACAACGTTGCCGCCGCCAGCCCCACGCCGCTGCCCGTAGCGTCCGCCTCACCTGGGCCGCACCTGGGCAATGACAGCACGGCCGTTACGAGCGCCGCGCAACAGGTCAGCCCGGCCGTCGTCACGATCACCGTGGAGGCTGCCGCCGCGACCGATCCCCTGTCGCTGCCGGAGACGGGCATCGGCTCAGGGATCATTTACGACAGCGCCGGCTGGATCCTCACCAACCGCCACGTGGTGGCCGACGCGACCACGGTGACGGTCGACCTGAATGACGGCCGGCAAGTGACCGGCACCGTCTACGGCGTGGACACCCTCACCGACCTCGCGATCGTCAAGATCGACGCGGACAACCTGCACTCAGCACCTATTGGCGATTCGACGCTCCTTCAGCCGGGCCAGACCGCGATCGTCATCGGCAGCGCCCTGGGCACCTTCACCAACAGCGTCACGTCGGGTGTCATCTCCGCGCTGGGTAGAACGCTCGTCACGACCGATCCGCTGAGTGGCGAGCGGCGCCGCCTGCGCAATCTCATCCAGACCGATGCCGCGATCAACCCGGGCAACTCGGGCGGCCCGCTGGTGAATGCCAATGGTGAAGTCGTGGGCGTTTCGACCGCCTACGCAGAAGGTGCGCAGGGCATCTTCTTCGCCATCCCGATCAACATCGCCAAGCCGATCATGCGCCAGGCGGTAGCCGGCGAGCAGCTCACCCGGCCGTGGCTCGGGATCATCTACGTCGCCGTCGACAAAGGCGTCGCCGCCGAGAACGGCCTGTCAATCGACTATGGCGCCTGGCTGGCACCCGACACGGGCACGGGTGAGTCGCCTGTGAAGGACGGCAGTCCAGCGGCCGCGGCCGGGCTCATGCCCAACGACATCATCACCTCGATCAACGGCGCCCGCGTTGATTCATCGCAGGGCCTCGACGACCTACTCAGCGCCTACGACCCGGGCGAGCGACTGACCATTGGCGTCTTGCGCGACGGTCAGACGCTCCAGATTGGGGTCACCCTGGGGACGCGGCCCGCCG
This sequence comes from Chloroflexota bacterium, assembly GCA_030271555.1. Taxonomy (GTDB): domain Bacteria; phylum Chloroflexota; class Limnocylindria; order Limnocylindrales; family CSP1-4; genus JALYGJ01. Next base: position 1,665 of record JARXKQ010000043.1, read on the forward strand.
GCCTGGAATAGGTCGGCTCAACCAAATCAGGAGCCGCAAGCGCAGCGGGAGCACGCGCGCCAGCGGGGGCTTGCGCGGAGCGCGCAGCAGCGGTCCGCAGGCCGCCTGCGGAGTTAAGCCCTTGAGCGCTCGACTCGCACCCCTGCGTACTCGAGCACACCTTCGATGGGAGCTCCGGGCTTCCTGACTGTCACCGCGACGCTCAAGACGCCCGATTCGACGCCGAGGATCTCCCCCGCCATGCGTTCGGCCATAGCTTCAAGCAGCCGGTACGGCCGGCCTTCGGCCACCTGCTGGCAGAGTCGGAAAACCGCGCCGTAGTCGACGGTCTTTTCGAGATCATCCGATTCTCCGGCGGGCCGCAGGTCGACGGTCATGTCGACGTCAACCTCGATCGTTTGCTCGTCCGCCCGCTCGCCAGCGCCCGCGCCGATGTGGCACTCGAACTCCATGTTGGCGAGATAGATGTGGTCCATCTATGGATGGCCCCAGCCGGGGCGGACAACTGCGTCGGACATGCGGGCCGTCCTTACGTTGGGTTGGACGTCGTGGACCCGAACGATATCCACTCCCGCCTGAATCCCGAGGGCAGTCGTGGCTAGAGTTCCCTCGATTCGCTGATCTGCGGGAAGGTCGAGAACTTTCCCGATTGTCGACTTTCGGCTGGTTCCTAGAAGGATCGGGCGGCCCAGGACGTGCAGTGCCGCGAGGTCGTTGAGCAGTGCCAGATTATGTTCCGGCGTCTTGCCGAAGCCGATCCCGGGATCGACGATCAGCCGCTCCCAGGCGATGTTGGCGCTCAGCGCCGCATCGATCGCCCGCGCCAGGTCGGCGATGACCTCGGCCAGCAGGTTCACGTAGCGCGCCTCGGCGCGGTTGTGCATGAGCACGAGCGGCACCTGGCGCTCGGCGGCGAGGGCGAGCAGCTCCGGTTCGGCGGCCGTGCCCCACACGTCGTTGATCAGCTGCGCGCCGGCATCGAGCGCCGCTTCGGCAACGCGGGCCGTCGTCGTATCGATGCTGAGCGGCATGTCCGGCAGTGCCTTCCGAACGGCCGCGACCACCGGCACGACCCGCGCCAGCTCAGCCTCGACCGAAAGCTGCGCGTGCCCGGGCCGCGTCGATTGGCCGCCGATGTCCAGCAGGTCGGCGCCCTGCGCAGCCATCAGCTGGGCCTGCGCGACCGCCGCACCGACCGGGTCACCGCCACCGCTCATGAGACCGTCGCCGCTGAACGAGTCGGGCGTCACGTTGATGATGCCCATGACGTAGGTCCGGCTGCCCCATTCGAAGAGGCGCCCGCCGATTTCCAGCGCCTGTGGCGGGCGGCGCGGGACGCCCGACTCGGCGTCGGCCGGCAGGATGACCGATGGGGTGGCGTCCACTAGGCGACCTTGTCTCTCAAGTAGCCGACAAGGTACAGCGACCCACACGTTATTAGCAGTCGCTGCGGCGATCTTCCCTGCTGCGATCCGTATCTGAAGGCGTCGTCCGGATTGCCCTCGACGTGCGACTCCCGACCCCAAGCGCGGGCCAGATCCGCAGCCGGCATCGAGTTCGGCGCGCCGGGTACTGACGTTGCGATAAGAAGCGATTTAGGCAGAGCTCGCTTAAGCGGGTCAAGCATGCCGGGTTGCCAATGGTTGGCGAGCACGCCCATCAGCACGGTCGGCGGCTCGTCGCCAAACCCGGGGCGAAGATCTATCAGCGCGTCGGCCAGGGCGGCGATGCCTGCAGGGTTGTGGGCACCGTCAAACAGGATGGCAGGGCGGCCCGACACTGCGGGAAACAGTTCGAGTCGGCCCGGCCAGCGCACTGTGGCGAGGCCGCGCTCCAGAGCGGCGCGGGGCACGCGCGCAATTCCCGCCGCGTCCAGTGCGGCCACGATCCCGGCCGCGACCGATGCGTTTGCCCTTTGATGCCGCCCCAGCAGCCCCACCTTGAGGTGCGCGTCCAACTCGTCGGTTGAGCGCACGTCCAGCGGCACGTCGACGCGGCGCGCGCGGCCGCGGATCACGCTGAGCGCAGGCTCGGTCGCGCCGGTAACCGCACACGAATCGCCGCGCTTGATGATCGCGGCCTTCTCGCGGGCAATGGCCTCAACGGTATCGCCCAGGTATTCCATGTGATCGAGCGCGACATTGGTGATCGCGCTGACGCCGCCCTGCCAGACATTGGTCGCGTCCAGGCGGCCGCCCAGCCCCACTTCGATAACGCCGACCTGCACGCCAACGCGGGCAAACCACGTGAACGCGGCGGCAGTAATGATTTCGAACTCAGTCGGTGGCCCGTGTCTGCGGGCGACCAGGTCGGCTGCATCGAGCACCTGGGTCACAACGCCAACGAAGTCTTCCACCGCGATCGGCGCGCCGTCGACGACGATGCGCTCGCGGTACGAAACGAGGTGCGGCTTGGGTGTCTGGCCAACGCGCAGCCCGGCTTCGCGCAGGACGGACGCAACCATGGCCTGGGTTGAGCCCTTGCCATTGGTGCCAGCGATCAGAACGCCGGGAAGGCCAAGCTGCGGGTCGCCCATCTGCTTCAGCAGGGCGCGCGTGCGACCAAGGCCCAGTCGGATCCCGAATCGTCCGCGCGCGGCTAGACGCGCAAGGACCGCCTGGTACGTCGGATCGGATTCAGAAACCACGCGGGACAGAGCCTAAGGGTTGAGCTCGTCCTCGTAGAAGACACACTGGTTGAAACGCGGCGACAGGCAGATGTCGCCCACGTAGCCCGGCTCGAGATGCACCCCGCCGCGCAACTGGCAACGGGCGGTGTTCGATTCCTGGCGCATCAGCGCCTTGAGCAGGTGCGGCGCGGTGATGGGGATGGGGCCGCGCGGTCCGGTCATGTAGTAGTGCGGACAGACGTTGCGCCGCAGGTTGGGCAGGCCAAACGGGATCCGCGGCATGCCGGCGCCGTTGAGTGGCGGCGCGGCTGGACGACGCAGACCCAGGTTGTTGGCAACGCGACTGATCGGGATGCGCGGTGGAGCGGGCGGCAAGGGGCGGCCACCAAGGGCGCGCGCGAGCGTGGCCGCAGGTCGGCGCCAGGATGAGTCCATGAAGTTGGCGTAGCGTACACGCACCACTGCCAGCGTGAACGTGCCCGCGCGCACCGGATTAAGTACGGGCAAGACGGCGTCGCAAGTACCGGATCGACGTGTCGCCCGCGGCTCGCCGCGTCGCCAGCGGCGCACGCCCCGACGCCAGCCCTGCCACAATCGCCCCAATGCCGGGACCGTCCCACCGCTCCGCGCGAGCCCGCGGCGGTCCGAGCCAAAGGCGCGCAGGTGCCCAACGCCCGCGTCGGACTCGCCAGGCAACTGCCCCACGCCGTCAGGCTTCCGCGCGCGCTCGGCGCGTTTCGTTGGGGCGTCGCGTGGGCTTGGCCTTCGCGCTGCTCGTGCTCGCGGGCGGGGCCATCGTCTTCGCTGGCGGCGGACTCAATGCCCCAGGCCAGAAGCCGGGTTCGAACGCCAGCGGCGTTCCGCTGCCGGCGCCGCAGATCCTGACGCCCGCCGTGGTGCTGACACGAGCCGCGGCGGTGGATCTCACGCTTGTTCGTCCCAGCGGTCTGGACCCTGCCGTCACGTACACGGTGCGCATAACGGTCAACGGCACTACCGCGTGGGAGCGGCCGTTGCCCCAGCAGGAGCAGTTTATCGTGGCCGATGTGCCGCTCAGCGAGGGCGAAAACAGCGTCCGCGCCGCGCTCTTGGACCACGCCGGGCTAGGCGCGCCGTCGGCGTCGCTGACCATCACCCGCGACACGACGGCGCCGGTCATTCGCGTCACACGGCCGGAGCCCGGCGCAACGGTGTACGGCGAAGAGGACACCTTGCGCGGCCGCACTGAGGCCGGCGCCACGATCGCCATCACCGACGTGGCCACCGGTGCCGCAGTCACTGCGAGCGTTGATGCCGACGGACGCTTCACGGCCGATCTGACGCTTGCCCTGGGCGACAACCAGCTTCAGCTCTCGAGCCGCGATCCCGCGGGCAACGAGGCCAGCGCCCGCATCACGATCACTCGCGCCAGCAGCCTCGCGGTCTTGACGCTGACGGTTTCCGACGACCAGCTGAAAGTTGCCGACCTACCGCAGAAGCTCGAGGCCACCGCCATCATCGCGGACGAGAACGGCCACCCGGTCGACGGCGCGCAGGTGACATTCAGCCTCTCGCCGCCCAACGCGACGACGCTGACCTATCGAACGTTGTCGGTCGCCGGTAAGGCGAGTTGGCCCGATCTCGAGATTGCGAGCGCCGACGATCCGGTGGGTTCGTGGCTGGTGACCGTTCTCGCCGTTCTACCGTCCGGCACTGAGCTGCGCGCCAACAAGTCGCTCAGCGTTCGCTGATCGGCACCTGCGGGGCGTGGAGCGGCACCTCGTGCAGGCCTCGTTCAAGCACCACGGTCACGGGATCCGCCGCGGGCTTCTCATCGAAGAAACCGTCTGAAGTCGTCGCTGAGGACGCGGCCCAGCACGGTCGCTGCTCAGATCCAGACAGTGGCTCGCGCTTGCGGTCGTTCGCGCAGTAGCCCACCCCGCCAACAAGCGAAGCGCGGAACATGGCGCACGTGCCGCAACTGGTCGCCGAGCGCTGACACAGGAAGCAGCGCGACGTCTCGGTCTGGAGCGTGCCGCAATTCGGGCAGCGCCATGTGGCCATCGATTTCGAGTCTACGCCGGGTCAGCAGGTCTCGGCTGGCGATTTGACGAACAGGTGGACCGGTGAGCCGGGTTGGACCTGGTCGCCCGAGTTGGGATATTGCAGACAGACCAGCCAGCTGTCCTGGGCCTCCGATGGCCAGATGACACCCACTGTCAGGCCGTCGCTCAGGATCTGCGCCTTGGCTTGGCCTAGGTCCGGCAGCAAGGTGTAGTTACCGACCGTGACCGGCGTCAGGGTCGGAGTGGGTGCCGGCGTCGGCGGCGCAGTGGGCGGCAAGGTCGGAATGGGCGTTGCCGTGGGTGCGGGCGTAATCGCCGGCGACGGGCTGGGCGTGGGTGACGGCGATGCCGTGGGCTGCGGACCGAGTGAGACCACGTAGTCGATGGCCGTGCCGCGGGCGACCTCGATGCCGGCGCGCGGGCTCGTGCCGATGACCAGTGTCGCCGGCACCTGCGGGTCGTACGCCTCTGTTCTTAGCCCTGGCGCGAGATTGAATTGCGCCAAGAGCTCGAACGCCTGGGCCTCCGTGCGCAATCGAAGGTCAGGCACCGCGACCGTCTGGCGTTGCGTGGCGATGGTGACGCTGAGCTCGCTGCCGCGCTCGATCTGGCCGCCAGAGGCCGGGTCCTTGGCGATGATGACCCCCTCTGCGGCCGAGTCGGTCACCTGATACGCGCCCACGGTCAGGATCAGCCCCTTCGAGGTCGCCGCTTGGCGCGCCTGGTCGAGCGTCATGCCCACGACTGAGGGCACGGTCACGGCCACTCCCGATGGCGCCGGCGTGGCCTGTGGGCCGCGGCCGCTGAGCAACAGGAAGAGCAGCACGCCGCCGGCGAAAAGAACGAGCACGCCCAGCACTGCGGCTATCCAGCCCCACGCGCCGGCACCCTGCGCCTCTTCGTCTTCGAGCTCGTCTTCAAAAGCGATCTGACGCGCGCCGGCGCCGCGGCGGATGCTGCCGGGCGACATGCCGGCATACGTTTGCGGCCCGCCGTACGGCGGCACGGGCGGATGAGCGCCATAGGCGACGCCCGTCTCGGGCTCGTCGAGCAGCGGCGCCATTCCGGCAGCGCCAACCACGGCGCCTGTCGCCGTGGCTGCGTCCATGGGCGGCGGCGCAAACGCGGTGGCGCCGGCGGGATCGGCGATGTAGCGGCCCAGCAGCCCGGCCACGTCGCCCGCAGTGGGCCTGTCCGCGGGCACGCGGGCAAGCGCGCGACGCACAGCGATGTCAAGGATCTGGGGCACGCCGCTCTTGAGCGACGACGGTGCCGGTGGATCGCCCGCGAGCCGCGCAACGGCGACGGCGCCGGCCGAATCGCCGGTCCAGGCGCGCTTCCCGGTCAGCATCTCGAACAGGACGAGGCCCGCCGAATACACGTCGGACGCGGTCGTGACCATTTCGCCGCGCGCCTGTTCCGGGCTGAAGTAGTGGACGCTCCCCAAAGTTGTGCCGGGCATCG
>JARXKQ010000044.1 GCA_030271555.1 Chloroflexota bacterium
CTCGTCTTCGCCGATCGCCGTGGAGCATGTAGGGCACCACCAGCGCGCCTCGAGCGCCGTGCCGCAGCTCAGGTGGCGCAGGCCCGCGCTGTCCGACCCGCCGCCCCACGCCGCTAGCAAGCGCAAAACCCCGGCGAGCTCCTGGCCGTCCGCCGTGAGCGAGTAGGCCAGGCGAACCGGGCGCTCCGAGTAGCGCTTGCCGACTACCACCCTGGCGCGCTCCAGCCGGCGCAGGCGATCGGTCAGGATGTTGGGCGCGATGCCGGCCACGGCCGTGCCGAGGTCGTTGAACCGGCGCGGACCATCGAGCAAGGCCTCGACGATCAGCAGCGACCACCGATCACCAACTCGCTCAAGCGCAGCGTCCAATCCCGATCCCGACACGCCGGTCATGTTTGCACGCTGGGCGCGGGACTTGCAGGTCTCACGGGCGAATGGTAACTTGCAAGTTGCAAGTCTCTCGCAAGAAGATCATGAACGGAGCGTGTGCTGGGATGTCGATGCTCGATGAGCTGGGTTTGCAGATGGCCGCTGTTGCCCAGAAGGCCGGCGCGTCAGTGGTTCGCGTTGGTGGCGGCTGGCGCGGTGGGTCGGGCGTGGTGATCGGTGACGGCATTGTCCTGACCAACGCCCACAACGTGCGCGGCGACAGCGCAATGGTCGAGTTCGCCGACGGCCGGCGCGCGGAAGCCAGCCTGAAGGGCGTCGACGTCGATGGTGACCTGGCGGTTCTCGCGGTCGATACCGCGGGCACGTCCGTCATCAGCTGGGCGGGCACAAGCGCCGGCATCGGCACGCCAGTTTTTGCCGCGGCGGCGGCTGATGGCGGCACGCGCGTGACGTTCGGCTTTGTCTCGAGCGTTGCCCGCGCATTCCGCGGCCCGCGCGGCCGGCGCATCTCGGGCAGCATCGAGCATACCGCTCCCCTCGCGCCGGGCTCCTCGGGCGGCGCGTTACTCGACGCGAATGGCGCGTTGATCGGGCTCAACACGAACCGCCTGGGCGGCGGCTTCTACCTGGCACTCCCCGCCGATGAGGCGCTGCGCAACCGCGTCGCGGCATTGCAGCGCGGCGAGAGCGCTGAGCGGCCGCGGCTGGGCATCGGCATCGCGCCATCATGGGTCGCGAACCGGATGCGCCGCGCGGTGGGCCTGGCGGAGCGCGAAGGCGTGCTGGTGCGCGAGGTCGAGGAAAGTAGTCCGGCCGCGGCCGCCGGGATGGCCGAGGGCGACCTGCTCATCGAGGCCGCCGGCCGGCCCATCCGCGAGCCCGACGATCTGTACGACGCCCTGGGCACGGTCAATGCCGGCGGCAGCCTGTCACTGCGCATCGTCCGCGGCGCGGACGAGCGCTCGGTCGAAGTGAACTTCGCCTCAGGCGGCGACACGAGCGGGGCGAACGGCCCCGTCCATTAAGGAGTCGAGCTGGGCGCAGGTGTCGGGCGGGGCAGCGGGACGCCCAGCAGATCGAGTGCCTTGAGCAGCTGCGGATCCTTCAACGCGGCCACCTGATCGGGCGCCACTTCCGCGAGCTCGGTGGGATCGACCGCCAGATCGGTAGCCGTCATGGCCACGACGATGTCCGGCTTGATGCCCTTGCCGAAGATGAGTGCCCCATCGGGCGTCAGCCAGCGCTCGGTCGCGAGCCGGATGGCCGATCCGTCGGGCAGGCCGAACACCTGCAGCACCGTGCCGGTGCCAAAGGTCGTTTCGCCGACAAGCGTCGCGCGCTGGGCTGACTGGATCGCGCCGGAGACGATTTCCGCGGCACTCGCGGTGTTGTTGTCGATCAGGACGACGAGCGGCATAGCGGTCGCAGTGATGCCGGGCACGGTCGTGACCGGCGTCTGGGCGCCACTGGCGTCTTCGCTGATGAAAACGACCTTGTCTGTCAGGAACTGGCTGGCGACTTTCTTAGCCTCGTCGACATAGCCGCCGGGATTGCCGCGCAGGTCGAGGATCAGCGCGGTCGCGCCGGCCGCAACCGCGGCATCGCGCGACGCCTGCAAGTCATCGGCCGAGCCTGCGCCGAACGTCGCGAGGCGCAGCATCGCAACCTTGGTGCCCGGCACCATGGACCACCACGCACCGGGAATGTGCAGTTCCTGGCGAATGATCGTCACGTTGACAGTCGTGCCCGTCGACGGCCGGTCAAAGGTCAGCTCGACGCGCGTACCTGCCTCGCCGCGGACTTGACCCACGATCTGGTCGATCGTCTGGCCCTGGACAGATTGGCCGTCGACGCTGATGAAGACGTCGCCGGCATGAATGCCCGCCGCACTCGCCGGGCTGCCCGGCAGCACCGACAGGACGACCACCTGGTCGCCGTTCTCGCCAACGGTGACACCGATTCCGACCACCGATAGGTTCAGCGCGTCGTTGGCATCCTGCACTTCCTGCGGTGCCAGAAATACGGTGTGATGGGTGTCGCCCAGAGCGTCGACGAGGCCGCGAATGGCGCCGTAGACGAGCGTCTGGTCGTTCAGGTCGTTCCGCCCGACGAAGTTCTGGCGAATGATCCCGAGCGCCTGCCAGAAGAGATCGAAGCCGTGCAGGCCGTCTGAGTTCGCGGTCGGTGTTGGAGTCGGGCTGCCGTTGTCAGTCGGCCGGGCCGAGCCGCCGCCGAAGAAGCCGCTCTGGCCGACCGTGACTCCGACGATGAAGACGACCACCAGGAGCACCAGCGCGGCGAGCGATGACGCGGGCTTGGGGCTGGGCGGCGGCGGGGGCTCGTAATACATGTCGGGAGATCATGGGGCAGCATCGCCAAGGGCGCTGTGGACGGGGTTCTTGGCGCGTCGTGGATAAGGTCGCGCCCCGTCCCGAAGTTCGTGGACAAAGGCTGTTGCCGCCTCGCCGGCGCGGCCCTTAGTCTGCGCTCGTCCCGAAGGGGCCACGGCACCGGAGCCGCCCTCACTGGTCCGCCAGTGAAGACGACAACTGGACCGGGCGGCTCCCTCGGGGCTTTTTGATTCTCGGCCCCAAGGGCCGGGAGAACTGCGACGGGCGGTTGCCAGTTACCTAGAACGGAGTACTGCACCACGGGCGCACATCAACCCTGAAGAGGTCGTCAGCGCGCCTGCGTGCGCCGGGTGTGAGCTCTTCGGTCCGTCCTGCCATCGCGAGCTCGGCGAAGCTGAACGAGCTCATGTAGGCAGCGGCAAGGTCGGTGGTGTCCAATGCCAGGTCGGGTGGGTCGGTTGTCGGCTCGACCGTCGCGTGGCCGTTCTGCACCGCCAGGCGCCAACGTCCGGCGGCAGCCGGAAGGAACTCGTCGTCCACTTCGAGCACCAGTGAGCCGTCCGCGGCGTAGCTGCGAGCGCTGAGCGCGGCGGGCACATCGAGGATCCGCAGCCAGATGGCGTCGCTGACGCGTAGCTGCAGCCGACGTGGCTCGGCGAGCATGAGCAGCAGCGGTTGGTTCGGCGGTCCCCAGCGGTACTGAATGCGCGCGATGAGATCGACGCCGAAGATGAACCGCCACAGCTCGCGCTCCGCGACGGCGTCTGTGCCGATCAGCTCGTTGACGATCAGGACGCTGGCGCTGGCGATGCCCGTCCAGTCGCCCTTGATGCGATAGCGGACATAGCCGCGCACCTCACCGTCGCGCTCGTAGATCGCGCGGTACTGCGGCCCAGCGCCGCGTCGATGGGCCTCGATGTCCGCCAGGCGCTCGTCCCACCAGGCTGGGTCGCGCTCGATGAAGCCGGGCGTCGCCGCACACACCGGGTCGTAGACGCGCGGCATGAGCCGGCGCGCCTCCTCCTTGTCGACAAGGCGAATCGAGCCAGCACTCGGCACGTCAGCGCGGAACGACGCGCGGTCACGTTCGATGTCGATCGCGCCCAGGAGGATCGCGAGGCCATAGCCAAAGCGCTGGTAGATCGAGCCTTCTGACGCGACCAGCGCCGCGAGCGGCTCGCCGCCGCTGCGCACGTCAGCGAGCTGTCGTGCCATGAGGCTGCGCAGGACGCCCCGGCGGCGATGAGTGGGAATGACGCCGACCCCGGTGACACCGGCAGTCCTGACGCGCGCCCCGCCCGGGACGGTCATGCGGAACGAGAAGGCAGCGCCACCACCAACGAGCGTCTCGCCGTCGTACGCGCCAAGCGTGCGATCGGGCTCCAGCAGCGCCTGGTCGAGCTGCCATTGGGCTTCATCGGTCTGCTCGCCGAAGGCGACGTTCACCGTGTCCATCCAGCGGCGCAGCTGGTCGGCCGGGACGGTGCGGATCTCGATTGTCATCTGCGCGAGATTAGGGCCAGCGCGCTTATGGCGCGGGGTTCGCAGGGGCGGCCGCCAGCCCTTGGGCGAGGGCCCTTTCCGGCCGCGCGAACCACAGGTAGTAGAGCGTCGTCGCGATCGAATAGAACGCGATGATCGTCAGGAAGTTGATGTCGTAGCCGCGCGCGAAACCCAGCGTGGCTTGAACGGTCGAGTAGTAAATGCCGCCGATAGCCCAGCCGATTGACCAGACCATGCTCTGGCCGGCGGTGATGGTGGCCCGCTCGAGTGGCTTGACTCGACCCATCACGTACGCGTTGAAGACCGGGTTGGCCGCGTTCATCAGCGCGTTGCGGACGGTCATGCCCACGATGACGAGCGGTATCCACGGCGCAAAGCCCAGCACGATGATGAACGGGATGCTCGCGGCCTGGACCAGCACGACCGACTGGATCTTGCCGTACCTACGCGCGATGCCCGGCTGAATGAGGATGGCGATCATCGTGCCCAGCGCGCTCACGGCGAACACCGCGTTCGTCGTCGACAGGTCGAGCCTGAAGCGGCCCACGATGTAGAGGTTCAGGAACGGCAGCACCTGGCCCGCGCCGATGGCCACCAGGAACCCCGGCGCGACCAGCTTGAGAAAGAGCCGCGGCTCGCTCACGTGGATGCCGATACGCGACAGACGAGTACGCATCCCGGACGCGGCCACCGGTGGCTGGTTGGGCTCGGGCGGCAAGACACCCGTGTCCGCAATACCTGCCCGGTGGCGGTCGTCGCCAATCACGATCAGCAGCAATGCGGTGCCACCGATCAGCACGAACATGCCCACCAGCAGCAAGTGGAAAGAGGCCACCTGGTTGCTCGAGCCACCGCCCAGAAAGAGGCCTACAAGCGCGCCCGCGGACAGGCCGGCGATCACCTGTGACAGGTTGAACATCGCACCGTTGAGCGCGAAGACCTCGTTGCGCTGATCCGGCTTCGAGTTCTCGGTCAGGAACGGGCTGGCCGGAATCTGCATGAGCTGCTGGCCGGTGCCATAGAGCGCGGTGAGCATGAAGATCGCCGGTAACGCGTCCAGCGTCAGAAAGCCCAGGAACGCGACCATCACAGTGGCGGCGCCAACAAGCATCGTGTTGCGCCGGCCCAGCCGGTTGGCCAGGATGCTTGCGGGAATTGCAGCCGCGGCGATGCTCAGCCCGGACGTCGTGGCGACCAGGCCGATCGTCGACGGATCGAAGCCGCGCGCCGCGAGGTACAGGTTGAAGTTGACGAAGAACAGGCCGAACGCGGCGCTCGACAGGAACGAGCCGCTGATGAAGATGCGCGCGTTGCGCGAGAAGCCGCGATAGCCGGCCGCGAAGCGGCGCAGACGCGGGCCGATCACGGAGGCGTGCGGGCCGCTGTCAGTCGATCGGGATTTGCTCCCGGGTGGATTGGTCGGCCGGAGCAGCTGAGTCGTCGTCTGACTCGGTCAGCTTGTTGGCCCAGAAGTCGAGCAGGCTGCGCACGGCGAGCAGGTTCTCGCGGCCCGCGGCGCGCAGGTGGTTGCGCGTCTGGTGGGGCACGATCATGTCGGCCGCCTGGCGCGAGCGATCGAGCATCGTCTCGAGCATTCGCTCCATAGTGCTACTCCGCTGGTCGAGCTCATCCAAACGCCGCTCGAGGCGATCCATGCGGCTGTCATCCATTGCGCGACCCTCCCGTCTTAGCTCGCGGGGGCTCCGCGAAGCGCACCTTCAAAACTCGGTCATCCATTTTCGCGCCCTGCGTTGGGGCGTCGAGCAACAGGCGCGGCAAGACGAGATTACGGCGCCAAGAGCCAACCTGCAGCACCAGCTCATCACCACTGCGCGAGAGCGACACATCTTCCCGGGTCGCGAATGGCAGTTCGAGCGCCAGCGTGTAGCCATTGGCGTCGCGTGAGATTGAGTACGGCCGGCCGCGGTACAGGAATTCTTTCGGGTCGGAATCACCGAACAGCGCGTGACCCAGCTCCGCCAGCCGATCGACGCCGACCATCTCCTTGTCGAAGAAAGGCACGGTGCGCACCGGCACCGGGGCGAACTGCTGCTCGACCATGGGCAAGTAGCGCGCCTGGGCTTCGCGCCACGCGTCGAAGTAGGCGCCGCTGGCCGCGGGCAGCACCCGGTTGGCCACGATCAGGTCGGTCGGGAAGCCGTACATGTGGAAGTAGGTGAACGAGCGCTGCGCTTCCTGGATCGAGACGCGCTCAAGGTTGAGCACGAGCCGCACCGACGAGCGATCCGGGTCCGCCAGCAGGTCGTGTACGTATTTCAAGCGTTCGAGCAGGAGCTCTGCCGAGTCGTAGACCTCGTCGGTCGGGAGCGGGACACCGACTATCCGCCGGAGGACCGGACCCCCCAGCCTCTGCACCCTTCGACCGATTGGCGCGATCTTCTCGATCCACCAGCGCGACGCCTCCGGCAGGCTGAGCAGGCGGACGGTCTCGCCCGTCGGCGCGGCATCGACCACGATCAGGTCGTATTCCGCCTTGTCGACGTGGTCACCGATCCACAGCAGGTTGCCCAGCTCGTCCATGCCCGGCAGGACGGTCATCTCCTCGGCCATGACCTCGTCGAGGCCGCCCCACGAGAACAGGCTCGAGAAGTAGGACGAGATCGTGCGCCAGTACTTGCTGATGTTGAAGAAGACGTCGGGCTCATGCGCCCACAGGTTGGGCTCGATCAGGCGCGGCGTAGGACCCACCGGCGTATCGAGCGCGTCGGCCAGGCTGTGGGCGATGTCGGTCGACACGACCAGCGTGCGCAGCCCACGGCGCGCGCACAGGACCGCCGTCGCGGCGGCAATGCTGGTCTTGCCCACGCCGCCCTTGCCCGTGTACAGCAGAATGCGCGTCGTCAAGTTCTCTCTCCCATTGGCCGGCGCGCGCCCCTCACTGCTGCGTCCGGTCAGGCATCGATGTTAGCGGCGTCGGCGCGCGGAGCGCCGATCTCGATCAGCACCGCGCCAGTGACGTTGACCAGAGTTGTCGCGCCCCAATCAACCCGCCACTCGGTCGCTGCTGCCGGGGACGTGTGGCCGTGCAGCCACAGCTGCGGACGCAGGCGGCGGCACAGCCAGCGGTATGCCGCGAAGCCGCGGTGATAGGCGTCCTGGGGCACGTCGCCCAGGCCGCGTGGCGGCACGTGGCTGAGCACGATCGTCGGCTTGTTGCCGCGCAACCGCAACCATGTACGGAGCGCCTGGCGCCACGCGGCGCCCTCATCCCGGATGGCCTGCCCGCGGCCCTCGCCCGGCCAAGAGAGCCCGGCGACGGACACGCCGGCGAGCGCATCGATGGCGCTGTCGAGCGATTGCGGCAGAGTGCTCCGGCGTCCAGTCCAGTTGGCGCCGCGGTCATTGCTCATGTAAAGACCTCCGTCGGTGCCCAGGT
>JARXKQ010000045.1 GCA_030271555.1 Chloroflexota bacterium
TAGCGACCGCGATTACATCAAGGTCCACGCCTCGTGAAGGTTTCTCCGGGTTTTATCCTGCCCGCGCGCTTGACGGTCATCGCGTATCGGCGGAAACATGAACGTGCCGTTCGCCCTTGCGGCAATCGGCCTGCTTGCGCTGGCGGCCGCCCTCGTTCTACTGCGTACCCTGGGCCAGCGCTTTCGGCTGGGCCGCACCCTCGCCGCTGCGTCCGAAGTGACGCTCGAGGAGTGCCGGGAACTGGCCGCCGGGCCGCCCGTCTACGTTCGCGTGAGCGGTCGGGTGAGCAGTGACGAAGAATTCCCCGACGACAACGACCGACCACTCGTCTTCCGGCGCACCCGCCTGGAGGTGGGCGGCGCCGATGGCAAATGGCGATCGGTGCTCGATGAGCGTGAGGCGGTGGCATTCGAAGTGGAGTCGCGCTCGGAGTTCGTGGCGGTTGACCAGGATGCGCTGGGCGACGGCCTAGTGGCGATCCCGCGGGTGGCGACCGGCCGCGCATCAGAGCTGCACGGCGACATGGCCACAGCAGCGGCCGGCACGGCCCCTGATGCACAGGTGCGCTTGACCTACGAGCAGCTGTCGGCCGTCGAGCACGTGATCGCGTGCGGTACCCCTGTATTGCGCGACGGGAAGCCCACCCTGACCGCAGGCCTTGGCCGGCCGCTCATCGTGACCGTGCTCGATCGCCCATCCGCGATGCGTCTACTGGCGAGCGGCGCTCGAGCGCGAGTTGCAGCGGCAGCATTGCTCATCGCCGCCGGCCTGGCGCTGCTCGTCCTTGCAGTGGGAGTGGCGATATTCGCCGCGACAGCGTTGGCGGCGCCCGCCCTGGCCGCGAGCCCATCTCCGTTTTCAGCCTCGCCGGCGCCCAGCCCGGTGATCGGACTGCCGGTCGACCCGCGTGCGGGCGCCGGAGCGCCCCTGGTCGGGGCACCGCTGCTGGCCCTGCTGTTCGTACTCGTAGTGGGTGTGCTTGCCGCCCTGGCCACCGTTGCCTACGTCCGGGTGACCGCCAAGCGCTGAGCAGCGAGCAAGCCACCCCGCACGACAGTCCATTGGGTAGTGGGACCTTTGTGCCAATGGCGGGTCAGGTGCGGCTGGGTACGCTCGGGCTGTCCAATTGGTAATCGCACTTCTTGACATTTCCTACAGCGATCGGAGCCCGTCACGAGCGCCCCTGCCACCCGGCAACTTCTGAGCGTCAGCGATGCTGCGCGGCTGCTCGGCGTGCACGCCAACACGGTGCGCAGCTGGACCGACCAGGGCGCCTTGACTTGCCTGCGCATCAACGGCCGCGGCGATCGACGGTACGCGCGGCAGGAGATCGCGCGCTTCCTCGCCCAGTCAGATCACGTTCTGGCTCAGCCCACCAACGGGCATACGTCAGGCGGCGCCTCGGCCCAGGCCAGCAATGGCTTGCTGATGCGCTCAGCCAACCTCACGGTAAGCATCTTCGACACGCCGTCTGCAATCGACTCGGTGGTCGAACTGGTCTGCCGCGAGAAGGGCTACACCGCGGCTGCAGTCGTGCGGCGCGATGGGGTTGCGCGCCAGGTCGTCGGCTCGATGCGACCGGACGCACGCGTCGCGGAACGTGCGGCCGCGCGTCACTCAGTTCTGACCACGACGCCGCGCAAGCGCGATGGCACATACCATGCCGCCCTGCCCTTCGGCGACGGCCACGCCCAGGGCGGCGTGGTCCTCCTCGCCGGCACGCCACAGACCCACGGCCCGGCTGAGCCGGCACTGCTTGCTGCCGTGGCCGCGCAACTCGATGTGGCCGTCGCGCTGTCGAGCCAGATGGAGGACATCAAGCAGCGCCAAAAGCGGGCTGAGTTGTTGCTGTCGATCGAGGACGGCCTCAGCGCGCGGCTGGATCCGGACCAGGTGCTGCGCCAGCTGGTTGAACACTCGGTCGAGGCATTCGGCGCGCAACACGCGGCGGTCTTCCTAGGAGCTGCAGAGGGTAAGTTCCGCGCACCCGTCACGCACAACCTGTCGGCCGAGTTCTGCCAGGTTCTTGAGCATGCGACCCATCGCCCGCTGACCGCCACCGCGCTGTCCGAGCGCCGAGTGGTGATCGCGACCGACTTTCCCGACGATCCCCGCTCATTCGAGCTGCGGACGGCCATCCGGCGCGAGGGCTTCAACTCGCTTGCGGTTGCGCCGCTTGCCTCTGAGGACGAAACCTTCGGCGTGCTGTGTCTGTTTCACGACGAGCGCCACGACTGGAGCGCGGCTGACGTTGCGCTGCTGGAGCGACTGGCGCGCCACGCCGCGTCGGTGATGCGCAGCGCCCAGGACTACAGCCAAATGGCGACTTGGACGGCACAACTGCAGTCCATCCAGCAGCTGGGGGCGCGGCTCACGCGGTTGCGCAGCGTGGCCGAGATCGGCCAGGCGATCTGCGCCGAATTGGTGCAGCTGATCGACACTCACAACACGCGCGTCTATAGGGTGGTCGACCAAACGGTCGAGCCTGTGGCGTGGCGCGGCCAGATCGGTGAGTACGAGGCGGAAGACAGCGATCAGCTCCGGCTGAAGGTCGGTGAAGGCATCACCGGCTGGGTTGCCCGTTTTGGTCTCGCACAGAACATCCCCGACGCAGCGCACGACAAGCGTGCCCGGACCATCCCGGGCACGGAGTCCGATCTCGATGAGTCGCTCCTGATCGCGCCCATGCTTTTCGAGGACAACGTCCTTGGTGTGATCGTGCTGGCCAAGCTGGGTCTCAACCAGTTCACCGCCGATGACCTGCGACTGCTCGAGATCTATGCCGCGATCGCCGCGCAGGCCATGGCCAACGCCGATGTGACCGAACGCCTGCACGCGCAGTCCGAGGCTCTGGCCCGCCAGGTCACCAGCCAGCGCGAGCTGCTGCGGGTGACCGAGTCCATCCTGGGCACGCTCGACACGCAGATGCTGCTGCACGAGATTGCCGAGCGCCTGCGATCGCTCGTCCAGGTGGACAACATCTGCGTCGATCTGCACGACCTGGACGCACGCGTCCTGCGCCCCATCTTTGCCAGCGGCCGGCACGCCTCGAACTATCTAAAGGCGGTGCTGCCGGACGATCAGGGCGTGGGCGGCTACGTGCTGCGGACGGGCGAGGCACAGCTGGTCCAGAATCAGCTCGCCGACCCGCGCGTTTATCACTTCGAGGCGACCGGCCCGGAGGCGGGCGCGATGATCGTCGCCCCGTTGCGCGAAACCGACCGCATCCGCGGCACCCTCACCATCGAACGGCTGGGCACGGAGGCGCGCTTCAGCGACGACGAGTTCGAGCTCGTGAAGCTGTTCGCGGCGCACGTGTCGATCGCCCTCCGCAACGCCGAGGCT
This sequence comes from Chloroflexota bacterium, assembly GCA_030271555.1. GTDB lineage: Bacteria > Chloroflexota > Limnocylindria > Limnocylindrales > CSP1-4 > JALYGJ01. The sequence goes on from JARXKQ010000045.1 coordinate 3,347, forward strand.
CACCGCGCAGTGGAGATCCGGGCCGAGACCGACCGCCTGACCGGGTTACTCAACCACGGCGCCCTGACGGAGCAGCTGACGCGTCTCGTCGACCGTCAGGCGCGCTTCGGGATGTTGATGGTCGATCTCGACCAGTTCAAGGAATACAACGACCGTTACGGCCACCAGGCGGGCAACGTCATGCTGCAGCACGTCGCCGATCGGCTGCGTGCATCGTGTCGCGACAGCGACCTGGTATTCCGGTTCGGTGGCGATGAGTTCGCGCTGCTACTGCCGGACACCGGCCTGACCGGCGCTCGGACGGTGGCGGCCAAGGTGCACGAAGCCGTATCGGAGATCGAAGGCGGCAAGGAGGGCGTGAGCGTCACGTGCTCGGTCGGAGTTGCCGCATACCCGCGCGACGCCCAGGACGCCGCGGCGGTCATCCTGGCCGCGGACCGCGCCTGTTATGCCGCGAAACGCTCCGGCCGAGATCGCATCGCGACCGCGGCCGAGGGGCTGACCCTGGCGTCCGACTTCCAGCCTACCGAGCCCACTCCGCTGGAGCCCCAGGCGGCATTCTCAGCGGCCTGATTTCGCTGCTACCGTGAGCGGGTGAGCCCCGCCACCGAACACATCAGCAAATGGGATCGCGCGGCGCGCTACCTCAAGATCGCGATGATCCTGAAGGACTACCCGGACGGCATCTCCGCCCAGGCATTGGCCGACCGCATCGGCGTGTCCAAGCGCACCGTCTATCGCGATGTTCTGGCGATGGACGAGCAGGCCGGCCTGCCCATCTGGAACGACGAGGGCAAGTTCGGGTTGGACAAGGGCGCGTTCCTGCAGCCGCTCGCGCTGACGCTGCACGAGGCCACCACCCTGTTCCTGGCCGCACGGATGCTGGCTAAGGCGAGCGATGAGCACGACACCGAGCTGATCGGCGCGCTCGTCAAGCTCGCCTCGATCCTGCCGCCCGTCCTGGCCGCGCACATCCAGTCAACGGTCGACGCGTTCTCGACCACGCCGCCCAACGACCGCTTCACGCGCGTCTTCCGGGTTCTGGCGGAGGCTTGGGCCAACCGGCGGGTGGTCCAGATCGAGTACGACTCGGGCGTCTACGACCCCAAGAAACAGGCCCGCAACGCGCGCGTTCGGCCGCTCGCGATCGAGCCGTCGGCGCTGACCCACGCGCTTTACCTCATCGGCTACGACGAGAACCGCAAAGCCCGGCGCACGTTCAAGGTGGAGCGGATCCTCTCGGCGTCGCTCACACCGGAGACGTTCCCCGCGCCGGAGGGCGAGGAGTCACCCGCGCGCGAGCTGCTCAAGGCATGGGACGTGATCGCCGACGAGGAGCCGTTGCAGGTCGTCATTCGCTTCTCAGCCAGCGTGGCGAAACGCGCCGCCGAGACGCGCTGGCATCCCTCGCAGACGCTCGAGCCGCAGAAGGACGGCACACTGTTGTGGCGCGGCCAGATCGCGGGCAAGCGCGAGATCCGCATCTGGATTTTGGGTTGGGGCGCGGATGCCGAAGTGCTCGAGCCGGCCGCTCTGCGCGACGAGGTCGCGGCCGAGCTGCGCCGGGCAGCGACGCTCTACAAGGACTAGCTGGGAACGACCTCGTGCGGCGCGGGCCGCGCTGCCTCGCGCACGGCATCCGCGAAACGCTCGAGCCAGTAGCGCCACAGCTCGGTGTGCAGGTCAAGCTCGGCCTGGGTGCGCAAGCCAATGTGACGCAGTGTGACGTGAGTGCGTGCACCATGGTCGATGGCATCGAAGGCCACGACCATGGGGCTGGCGGCGCGGCTGCCGGTCCATTCCCAGGTGTACGAGGCGTGCTGCGGCGCATCTATGGCGAGGACCTTGCCGCTCGCGCTGGCGTCGCGCATCCGGACGCGCAACGCTCCGCCGACGCGCGGCTCTAGGTCGGCCGCGTCCAGCCACCGCCGCAGCCCGTCCTGCGTGGCGAACAGTGCGAACACGGCGTCGCGCGATGCGTCCACTTCGAGCTGCAGCTCGACTCGGTAAGTCATGCGGCATGCCGCTTTGGTCGGAATCTGAAGTACGCCCAGAACAGCACCGACGCAAGGCCGAAGAACGCCAGCAGGAGGATCAGGGTGACGAAGGAGGTGCGCGTCGAGTCGGCCAAGTAGCCCGCACCCGCGGCCGGGTTGAGCAGCACGTGCACGAAGCCGAACAGGCCGATGGCCATCAAGGCGATCCACACCCGACGATCCCACTTGAAGACCGCCTCGCCCGGCATGAAGCGCAGCGGCAGCATCGCGAAGACAGCGTTCTCGAGCCCGGCAACCACGATGGTCACCGCGGCCGCCTCCACCAGGACCGTGCCAAAGTCAGCGCCGGCCGCCGAGCCGCGCAACAGCGCGAGAGCGATCCATGCGGCGAGTGCGACGCCGAGCGTCGTCGCCGCAGCGACTGCCTTGGCACGGCCTTCAATCCGCCGATCCACGCCGTGCACCACGAGGAAGCCCACGATCAACCCATACAGGTAGCCCGGCTGGAAGTTGGCGAAGCGGCTGATAAGGACGCACGCCACGCCCACGATGAGCGTCGCTGGCAGGGCGCGCACCGTCAGCGCAAAGTGATCGCGGCGGGCCAAGATCAAGAGCGGCACGCCCCACGCGAGCATCACCGCGAACAGACCCAAGGCCAGCCCGGCCAGCTCCGCGAGTGAGTTGAGGCTGAAGCCAAAAGTCGGGTCGAGAAACGCGTAGAGCAACGCGGTCAGCAGGACGAAGCCAGCGATGCGCAGAGGCGAGCGCCAGGGATCGGCGGCGGCGGGCGAGTGGGCAGGTTCGGCGGCAGCGGCGCCCGCCTCAGACGCCGCGACGTGTTCCGGCGCGGGTGCGGCCGTGAGGAACGACTGATAGGTCGTGGGCGGAGCCGGAGGTTGCCCACCCGCAGCCGGCGATCTCCGGCTGGCGATCTGCTTCCGGATCCAAGCTACAAAGCGATCCCACATGCGATTCGCCCACGCCTGAAGCCGCGCCAGCCAGCCCATCACCTCGGCGTAGTTCTCCTCGAGCGTGTTGTTGAACAGCGCGCTGGGGAACGGCACCAGGACGATCACGCCCGCGGTCACCGCGACGCTCTGCGCGACAACGACCGGGTCGAGCGTGATATGGAGCGGGTCAGGCACGGACGATAGGAGCGATTGGCCGCTCGCCGGAGACCCACCTACCGGCGAGAAGAATGTCTCCTGGGAGAAGATCGCCGTCGCGCCGGGGGCGATGTTGAACTGCCACGACAACCCCGCACCGTTGTCGAAGACGGTCTGCTCGGCACAGGCGCACGTGTCGGGAAAAGGCGCCTGGCTGATGATGCGCGACCAGACGTCGCTGTAGCCACCGGCGAAGTAATGGCTGCCCACTGTGATCGGCAGCCATTGCTCGACGCGCCGACCAAGTGCCGGATCGACGATGCATGCCGGCGAACCGCCATCGACGCGGACGAAGCCCGCGTCGTTGCCCTGCAGGTAGCAGTCGCCGGCGCGGTACAGCACCCCGGTCTGGCCGGCGGTGCCGATGTTCGCGACCGCGACGTCAGTTCGGTATGAGCGACTGCCGACGGCGTAGCTGTCGGTTTCGGTGAGTCGGAGGCCTGCTTCGCCAATGTCGACCACCGTCACGACGCGGAACGGATCAGCGACCGTGCCGCTACCGCTGACCGGTGTCTGGCTCACGATCGTGTATGGGATCAACGTGGCGGAGCCGCCGGCTGGGCCCCACACCGTGCTACCAGTCGCTACCCAGGTGCCGCAACTGCCGACTTCCGACTCCGACGGAAAGAACTCGAACCCCGGGTCACCCGCATAGGCAACCTGGCAGGACAAGTCGTCGGTGATGAAGATCTGGCTCAACGGACCCGGCGACTCGATCGCCACCTGGGCGGCCAGTGCCCGGGTCGGGAGACTCAGCGCGAACGCAAACAGCGCTATCGCGCAAAGGACACGGGCAACGGCCACTCGACCCGCCATGGTCGAGAAGGATATTCGGATTACTTTGCTCCGCAGCGCAAGCGCTGCTGCGCGCGACAGTGGTCCGGCCCCGACGGATCGTCGGTGCCGTCCCGTCGCTTGCTAGAGCGCTTTCACCGCTGCGGTCAATGCCGCGAGGCCCTCGCGCGCGTCGGCGAAGAGCATGCCCGTCTTGGGATCGGCATACAGCTCGTTGTCGATGCCCGCGTAGCCGGGACGCATCGAGCGCTTGATGACGATGATGCTCCGCGCCTTGTCGACG
>JARXKQ010000046.1 GCA_030271555.1 Chloroflexota bacterium
CGCTGGAGCAGGTCACCGCACGTGCGCAGGCAAAGGTGACCGCCGCCGCGGAGACCGGGGCCGCGCCAGCACGGGCGCGCATGCCCGACCTGTCAGTCCTGACGCAGTTGCTGGCGACATCGGGCGAGCTGCGCGGGCTGGCCGACCGCTACCGGACTGTCAAGGAAGGTCGAGTCGGTCAAAACCTGCGCCATGTGACCTACGCGGCAATGCCCCACGGCGCCAAGACGTTTCTGGCCGCCGCGCTCGCCCTGGTGACCGGGGAGCGGCTCGTCTGGATTGCGCGCGACAGCGAGATCGCCGATCGCGTCGCCGAGGAGTTGGCGGCCTGGCTGGGCGACCCGGCGTTGGTCGTGACGCTGGAGCCGCGCAGCGCACTTGCCTACGAGCGGAGCGAGCTGATCCGCGATGAGAGCGCGGCGCGGGTGGCGACGCTGGCGGCGTGGCGCGGCGGCTCGCCGTGCATCCTGGTTGCAGGCGTTCAGGCGCTCTTCCAGCACACGCTCGCGCCAGATGAGCTGCCGGCAGAGCCGGTCAGCCTCAAGCCCCGCCAGCGGGTCGCGCAGGAGCGCGTCCTGCGCGAGCTGATCGACCTGGGCTACGAGGCGCTCCCCGAGGTTGCCGGGCGGGGCGAGTTCGCGCGTCGCGGCGGGATCGTCGACATCTTCCCGGCCGGCCAGCCACTACCCGTGCGCATCGAGTGGTTCGGCGACGAGATCGAGTCGCTGCGCTCGTTCGATCCGGCCACTCAGCGCGGATTGCGGCCGGTCTACGAGGTGCGCCTCCTGCCCGCGAGCGAATTCCTGCTGGGCGCCAACGCCGGCGCGACGTTGCGTGAGCGATTGGGCGCGAGCATCAAGAAACTCCCCAACGATCTCGCCACGGACCTGGCGCATCTCGAGAACGGCCAGCTGGCCGATGCGGCCGAAGTCTGGGCGGGCCAGCTGGCCCCCGCGACCGGGCTGGACCACTTACACGACGAGATCTGGATCATCGATGAGCCCGGCGATGTCGAGGCGTCAACCGACTTCCTCTGGACCCAGGCCGACGAGCGGCGGGCCGAGCTGGAGAAGGCCGGCATCCTGCCCAAGGCCTGGCCCGGCGCGTACCCGGGGCGGCGCGACTGGAAGCAGCGCTGGACCGCCGCGCGGACGCTGGAGCTGACCTGGGAAAGTGAGGTCAAGGAAGCACCACCCGGCGGCAACCCCTTCGGCTGGCACGAACCGGCGCTGCCGCCGCAGGCCATTCGTGACCTGGGCGAGACGATCACCCGTTGGCGCAGGGAGGGCGCCCGAGTAGTGCTGGCCAGCGATCAGTCGGCCCGCCTCTCCGAGATCCTGGGCGAGTCGGACATCATCGCTGCGCCCACCGCAACTCTTCGCGACGCCCCGCCGGCAGGCGGCCTCGCCCTGATCGAGCGCAGCCTCAACAGTGGCTTTGCCGGCGGCCCAGAGGGCGTCGTGCTGGTCACCGATCGGGAGCTCTTCGGCACCGTTCGGGTGCGTCGGCCGCGGGTGCTCCGGCGGGTGGTCGCCAAGGACCTGCTGGAGCGCCTGCAACCCGGGGACCTCATCGTCCACATCGACCATGGCATCGCGCGCTACAACGGGATGGCCCGCCGCAACGCCGGCGGTGACGGCCCCGACGAGCGCGATTTCCTGGAGCTCCATTTCGCAGAGGGCGGCCGCATCTGGGTGCCGGTCGAGCAGATCGAGCGCGTGACGCGCTACGCCGGCGGCGAGAACCCCCATCTGTCGCGCCTGGGCGGAGGGGAGTGGCAGCGCACCAAGTCGCGGGTCCGGAAGGCGGTCACGGACCTGGCCAAGGAGCTGCTGGCGCTGTACTCGGCGCGCGAGCACGCCCAGGGCCGCCCTGTCAGCGAAGACGGGCCGTGGCAGCAGGAGATGGAGGCCGCGTTCCCCTACGAGGAGACGCTCGACCAGCTCAAAGCGACGGCGGAGGTCAAGGCCGATCTGGAGCGGGGGCGGCCGATGGACCGCCTGGTGGTGGGCGACGTTGGCTACGGCAAGACCGAGGTGGCGTTGCGTGCCGCGTTCAAGGCGATCGCCGACGGCCTGCAGGTCGCCGTCCTCGTGCCCACAACCGTCCTCGCGGCGCAGCACCTCGAGACCTTCCGCCAGCGTTTCGCGGCATATCCGTTCACCGTGCGGATGTTGTCGCGCTTTGTACCCGAGCACGAGCAGAACGACATCGTCGCGGGTCTGGCCGCGGGGTCAGTGGACATCGTGATTGGCACGCACCGCCTGCTGTCGAAGGACATCGCGTTCCGCAACCTGGGGATGGTCGTGGTCGACGAGGAGCAGCGGTTCGGCGTCGCCCACAAGGAGCGCCTCAAGCAGATGCGCACCGAGGTTCATGTGTTGACCTTGTCCGCGACGCCGATCCCGCGAACGCTGAACCTGGCGCTCGCCGGGGTGCGCGACATGTCAGTGATCGAGACGCCGCCCGAGGACCGGCTGCCCATCCAGACGCGGGTCGCGGAGGCGTCCGCCGGCTTGGTGCGCGACGCGATCCTGCGCGAGCTCGACCGCGGCGGGCAGGTGTTCTTCGTCCACAACCGGGTCGAGACGATCGAGGCCCAGGCCGAGCAGCTGCGCCAGCTCCTGCCGCAGGCGCGCATCGTCGTCGCCCACGGCCAGATGGGCGAGGGGCAGCTCGAAAAGGTGATGCTCGCGTTCGCGCGCGGCGAGTACGACGTGCTGGTGTGCACCACGATCATCGAGAGCGGCCTCGACATCCCCAACGCCAACACGATCATCATCGACCGCGCGGATGCCCTTGGCCTGGCGCAGCTGTATCAGCTGCGCGGCCGGGTGGGACGCTCCGCGCGCCGGGCTTACGCGTACCTGCTGTATCGCAAGCGCGGCGCTCTGTCCGATATCGCGCACAAGCGGCTCCAGGCCATCTTCAACGCATCGGAGTTGGGCGCCGGGTTCCAGATCGCGCTGTCGGACCTCGAGATCCGCGGCGCCGGCAACATCCTGGGCGGTGAGCAGCACGGCCACCTGGCGGCGGTGGGCTTCGATCTGTACACGAGCCTTCTCGCCGAGGCGGTCGAGGAGCAGCGGGCCATCACCGAAGTCCGCGCGCCCGTCCGACCAAAGCCGAGCACGGTGATCGACCTGCCGATCGACGCCTACCTGCCCGACGACTACGTGGGCGAGGAGCCGCAGAAGCTGGAGCTGTACCGCCGGCTGGGTCGTGCCGGGACAGCAGGGGAGGTCGCATCAATCCGGGCGGAGCTGATTGACCGCTTTGGCGCGCTGCCGGCGCCGGTGGAGCGGCTGCTCGAGGTCGCGCGGCTGCGCATCGCCGCCGAAGGCGCGGGCATCCTTGCGCTCGCGCGCGAGGGCCACGAGCTGATCGTGCGCTTCGGACCGGACTGGTCGCGCTCGGCGACTATGCGCGCGATGGCGCCCACTTCGTTGAACGATCGTCTGCCCGGTGTGGCGGCCGGAGCTATCACCTACGGCTCGAACCAGATGCGCGTCCGCCTGACGCGTGATCCCAGGCACGCCTGGGACACGACCCGCGCCGTCGTCGAGCGCCTCGCCAAACGCCTGGAGTCGCCCGCGGCCTAGCGCGTCACCATCCTGCCGCGCAAGTACGACAACACCGCCAGTACGCGGCGGTTGTCCTGGGCGGCAGGCTCAAGGCCGAGCTTTGAAAAGATCGCGTTGATGTGCGTCTCCACAGTCTTATCGGCAATCGACAGCTGAGCGGAGATCGCCTGGTTGGATCTGCCCTCCGCCAGCAGGGCAAGTACCTCGAGCTCCCGAACGGTCAGGTCGGTGAGCGGATCGCGCTCACGCTTGCGCAGGAGCTGCGCGACGATCTCCGGGTCCACGACTAACTCGCCCGCTGCAACTCGCTCCACCGCATCGGCGAGCACGTGCGCCTCAGCGACACGCTCTTTGAGCAGATAGCCGGAACCGCCGGCTACATCGGTCAGCACCTGTTGTGCGTAGGCGGGTTCCACGTGCTGCGAGAGGATCAGCAGACCCATCCGTGGTCCGCGCTCCTGGCGCAGAGCGGCAGCCGCGCGCAGTCCCTCATCGGTGTGCGTGGGCGGCATCCGGATATCGATGATTGCCACGTCTGGGGAGAGCTTCCCCACGAGATCAAGCAGTGCGTCTGCGTCGCCCGCAAACCCCACGACTTCGTGACCGGCCGCTTCCAGGACACGCGCGATGCCCTCGCGCACGAGCAGTGAATCGTCGGCAACGACTATGCGCATGGAATCTGCGCCTCGAGCAGAGTGCCGCCGTCGCCCGCCTCTGAGATGGCAAGCTGCCCACCGATGGCGGCGACGCGATCTGTCAAGCCGCGCAGGCCGGAACCGCCCGCCGGATCGGCGCCGCCGCGACCGTCGTCTTGCACCTTCACGAAGAGCATGTCGCTGGTCCGCCACAGCTTCACGGAAACGGTCTTGGCGTCGGCGTGCTTGGCGACGTTGGCGAGGGCCTCCGCGACCACGAAGTAGCACGTGGTCTCGACGGTTCGCTCCAGTCGTTCATCCAGCCGCAGATCGAGCTTGACGGGGATGTGCATTCGTTCAGCCAGCGCTTCTATCGCGACGCCAAGCCCGGCCTCGCGCAAGAGTGGCGGGTCAAGGCCGCGGGCCAGCTCACGCAGTTCCTCGATCGCGGCATGCAATTCGGTCGAGGCGGCGTCGATCTCGTGCGCGACTTCCGGGCTTGCCTTTGGACCGAGGCTGTCGCCGAGCATGCGCAGCGAGATAGCGATGGCAACGAGTCGCTGCTGGGCGCCGTCGTGCAGGTCGCGCTCGATCCTTCGCCTCTCGGCGTCGGCGCCCTCGACGATCCGGACGCGCGAGTCGCGCACCTCCGCGAGTTGCGCCTCGAGCGCCGATGAGAGCCGCTCGTTGTCGATTGCCAACCGCGCCGCTGCAGCAACTGCGCCAACGAGCCCCGGGTCCTCCTCGAGTGATGCGTCGTGCAGGATGATTGCGACGGTTCGGCCGTCGGATTCGATGGGCGTTGCAACACGTTCGTCGCCGGGGTGGGGGTACGTGAACGGCCGGCCGTCCGCGTCGGTCCAGCCCTCGTTGTCGGGGTAGATGACGACCAGGGCAGGATCGCGCAGGACCTTGATCAGCGATGCCTGGAGATTGCGTCGCACGGGCTGATCGGAGAACCCACTGACCAGGTCGACCACCGCCGTCCGCGCGGTGCGCAGCAGGAGCGCGCCGATCAAGAAGCCGACCGGCGCTGCGCTGCCGCGCAGGAGGTAATCCGGGATCGACCACCATGTCGCGTCCTGCCAGGGTGGGAATTGCACGTCGAACTGGAAACGAGCCAGCGGGCCCATCTTGTACATCGCTGACATCAGTGCCCAGATCAGACCGCCCGCCAGCACCGGCGTGAGGACCCGCCGTGTGGGCGTGGATGCGCGCCCCCACCGCACCACGGCAAGGATGGCGACGAGCGCGATCAGCACTGCCTTGAGTGCCGTGACCCAGACGTCAAGCAACTCGGCCGGCGCGTCAGGAAACAGCAGGAAGGGGTTCGGGGTGCCGTTGGGCGGATACACCTGGCCATGGACGGCCATCAAGAGGAAGCCAAGAGAACGCGCCGCGTATGCCGCTATCAAGGCGGCGATCACGATCCGTTGGGCCGTTGTTTGCAGCCGTCCCGCGGGAAACGACAGGATCAGGAACGCGATGACGATGTCGTAATAGCCGCGGAACGCAAAGGACAGCAGCGGCACGATTGATGCGTCGGGAAAGACGAAGAAGAGGTCGCCGACATACCAGAGGTAGCCGGCGACGACGAGCAGAGGTCCGGTGCGGCCACTAGGCCGCCGGTCTGCGGCGATAAGACCTGCCGCGATCAGGATCAAACCCGTCGCGGCGTCCGTCACCGCGGCCAGCGCATCCGATGTGGCTGCCGGGTCTTCGAGGAACGGCCACGACGAAACGAAGATGACCGCCGGTGCCGCGATCAGCAGCCGGCGGACCCAGCTCACGAGCCGTGCACGATGGCGGCGATGGACCGAGCCGAGAGGTCCGACTTCTCGATGAACCCATCGGCGTCCGACGAGGCCAGCCGGTCGCCATAGTCGATGCGTTGGCGCGTCGAGATCAGCAATATCGAGCCGGACGACCCGGCTGCGCGGAGTGCCTTCGCCACGGCGAAACCGTCGATGTCCGGAAGGCGAATGTCAACGAGCGCGACGTCCGGCTTGAGCCGGAGCGCCTCAGCGATGGCAGATCTGCCATCTACGGCCTCGCCCACGACGTCGTAACCCGCACGCTCGAGCATGCGCCGCATTGATGTTCGAAAACCTTCGTGGTCGTCGACGATCAGCACGGTTTCCCGCACGCCAACCACCTGCGGATGCGCCTCCTTATCCATGCCACGATCGTCGCAGACGGCGCGCGCCTGCGCCTCAGGGATAACCCGCGCGTCTGTATCGGGGCTACCACGCTCGGACCGAGAGGAGTGCGCGCCGAACATCGGTCCCATCGGAAGCACCCACAAATGAGGTTTCAGACATGTCACTCAGGTCACGCAGCCACGTAGCCCTGCTCCTACCCGCACTGGCGTTGGTATTCGCGACCGCCTGCGGCGGGGCCGCCGCTACGCCATCGCCCGCCCCGACAAGATCGCCCGCCCCGACGCGGACTCCTCACACCGCGACCGTGCCCGCGTCCCTCGTCGGCACCACCTGGCAGGCAGATATTCAGCGCACGGGCGCTTCGGCCGGAGTCTGGACGATCGCGTTCACCAGCCACGACCTGCTCGCCACCAACCCGTCCCCCGACGCGGTCTCGTTTCCGGTGGGAATCGCAAACGTCACTGCGGATCAGATCGACTTCATCACCCCACAGGACTGCCAGGCCGGCGATCCGCAGCCCGACGCGACTTACACCTATGCCATCGTCAACAACCAGCTCACATTCACGCTTCTGCAGGACAAATGCCGCGACCGGCGCGAGATGCTTACCGCGATGCCATGGGATCAGCAGCCTTAAGGGACTCATATGAAGTGCGCTCGTTGAAGTGCGCGCGATCAGGCCGGCTGGAGACCTTCGGGTCCCAGCCGGCTCTTTCGAATTGGGCGCGTTGCCGGCGGCCGTGGAGCGGCTGCTCGAGGTTCCGCGATGGCGCCCACATCGCTGAACGACCGCCTGCCGGGCGTGGCGGCCGGAGCCATCACCTACGGCTCGAACCAGATGCAGGTGCGCCTGACGCGCGACCCCAGTACACCTGGGACAAGACCCGCGCCGTAGTCGAGCGCCTCGCGAAACGGTTGGAAGCGCCCGCGGCTTAAGGGCCTCAGATCATGGGGCGCGAACGGGCGACGAGACGCCTTAGTCATACGCTGCTCGGTGGCACCGCTCAAGGGCCGGTTGGCAACCGC
>JARXKQ010000047.1 GCA_030271555.1 Chloroflexota bacterium
GACCAGCTCGTGGAGCAGGGGAACGGCAACGCGGTCCATCTGGGTGAGCGCGAATGCTCGCTCCAGCGCCGCCACCAGAAAGTGATCGAGGAATCACCGTCACCGGCGGTCAACGCGCGCCTGCGCAAACAGCTTGGTGACGCGGCTCTCCGGTTGGCGCGCGAGGCGGGCTACGTCGGCGCGGGCACGGTCGAGTTCCTGCTCGCACCGGACGGCGCTTTCTACTTCCTCGAGCTCAACGCGCGGCTCCAGGTTGAGCATCCGGTCACAGAGCTCGTCACCGGCCGCGACCTCGTCGCCGATCAGATCTCCATCGCGGAAGGCGCGCCGCTTGGCTTCAGCCAGGCCGACGTCACCCTCGACGGCCACGCGGTCCAGGCGCGCCTCTACGCGGAGGATCCCCAGCACGACTTCCTTCCGGCGACCGGCGACGTGTTGTGCGTGAGCTGGTCGACCCGCCCGGGCGTCCGCGTCGACGCCGGCGTGGGTGAGGGCGACGTCATCGGGACGCGCTACGACCCCTTGCTCGCGAAGATCCTCGTCAAGGCGAGCGATCGCAAGCTGGCCTTCTTCGGGCTGACCCTGGCGCTCGCCGACACGTCGGTCATCGGCGTCACCACCAACCGCGGCTTCCTCATCTGGCTGTCGGTCCAGCCCGACGTCGTGAAGGGCAAGACCTTTACGCCGTTCATCGACGAAAACTGGCATGCCGACGACCGCCTGGCCGAAGCAGCTTGGCCGGCCGCAGCCCATGCGCTTGCCCACATCCTGCGCGAGTCACCTGGTCCCGTGGCTGGCTTCCGGTTGAACGCCCGGCCGCGATTGCGTGTGGCAATCGGCACCGAGGTCCGCTCCGTGGCAGTCCCGGATCGAGTGGAAGACCTGGTCTGGGAGCCCACCGGCCGTAACTCGGTGATGCTCGATTTGGACGGCCAGGCCATCGAGGCCCGCCTAGCGCCGGCGCCCACCGTGGAGGCGGCAGTTCGCCTGGCCAGCCACGCCGGCGCCGCCGCGCAATCAATCGCCGCGCCCATGCCGGGCAACGTGCTGGCGGTGCGCGTCGCCAAAGGTGACACGGTTGAGGCCGGTCAGGTGCTCGTCGTGCTCGAGGCGATGAAGATGGAGAACAACGTGCCCGCGCCGGCAGCCGGCATCGTTGCGCGGGTGTTGGTCGCACCCGGCCAGCAGGTGCAGCGCGCCGAGACGCTCGTCGAGCTCGCCTGAGCACGCAGACTAGGATGCCGAGCATGCTTCCCGAGCAAGTCCGGATCTACGAGGTCGGCCCGCGCGACGGGCTGCAGAACGAAGCCACACCAATCTCGACCACAGACAAGGTGGCGTTCATCGGGCTGCTCCGGGCGGCGGGCCTGCGCGACATCGAGGCGACTTCGTTCGTATCGCCCAAACAGATCCCCCAATTGGCCGACGCGGATGAGCTGATGCGCCACCTCACCGCGGAACGCGACCCACAGATGCGCTATCCGGTGCTCGTTCCCAACGAGCGCGGCCTCCATCGGGCAATTGCCGCTGGGGCGACTGCGCTGGCGGTCTTCACCGCGGCGAGCGATGAGTTCACCAAGCGCAACATCGGAATGACCACCGACGAGTCTCTGGCCGCGTTCGCGCCTGTCCTGCGCCGCGCGACGGAGATGGGCTGGTGGCGTCGGGCATATGTGTCGACAGCGTTCGGCTGCCCGTTCACCGGCCACGTCGACGTGGCCAAGGTGGTGGACGTTGCGTTGCGGCTGGATGACCTGGGCGTCGATGAGATCTGCATCGGCGACACGATCGGTGTGGGCGTGCCCAGCCAGGTGCATGACATCACCGCGAACCTGGTGGGCGCCGGCATCCCCATCACCAACATCGCCTATCACTTCCACGACACGCGCGGCACCGCGCTCGCCAACGTGCTCGCCGGGCTGGAAGATGGCATCACCTGTTTCGACGCCTCGACCGGTGGCACCGGCGGTTGCCCGTACGCGCCCGGCGCCGCCGGCAATCTGGCGACAGAGGACCTGGTCTACCTACTCGACGGCCTGGGCATCGCCCACGGTGTTGATCTCGCCGGAGTCATCAAGGCAGCCCGCTTCGCGGCCGCTGCACTCAATAAGCCGCTCACCAGCAAAGTGGGCCAGGCCGGCGGCTGGGACTCCGCGACGGGAGCGCGCCTCCTACCCCAGGCCTGACCAGACCCGTCCGATTACGTGCAGCCATGGCTGGCATGAGCCGGCCGCGTGAATCCAGCAGCCCGGGTCGACCTCCACCGTGGCCAGCAACACGTACGCGCCGGTCGACCCCAGCGTTGCATCGATTGCGACGAAGCTCGTCAAAACATCGCCCACGTACTGCCCGACCAACGGCACGTCCGACATCGTTGACGGAGCACACTGCGCACCTCGCCGGGCAGCGCATTCGCGCTTGAAATAGGAGCGATCGATGTACCAGCCGCCAACCTGTAGCGTCCGGCCCACCGGCGAAAGCACCGCATCGCTGACGCGGAACACCGGCTGGCCGCCCACCTCGAGCGGAATGCCATCTGCATAACTCGACGGGTCAAACGAGGGCGTCGACCAGCCGCGCGGGAGCGTCGCGGTGGGCACCGGGGTGGCGGTGCTGGCGGGCGCGTTTCCAGTCGGTCGGTCAGACCCGCCCACTCGGGTGAGCACGACAACTCCGAGCAGCACGGCCACCACTGCCAACGCCGGCAGCCGCCAGGCGCTGCGGGTGCGCGTCGAATAGAGCTCCGGCCGACCCGGTACGAGGCCCATCGGCGCCATTCTGCTCCGCCAAGAGCCAACGCTCACTTTTGCTATATTCCAAAAGTCGCCCGGCCGAGTCCCGGCTGGCTTCAGGGAGAAATGGACAGCGTCGTACTCCTGCTCAACTCCGATTACGAGCCGCTCAACGTCTGCAACCTCCGCCGCGCCTTCCGCCTTGTGTTCGGGGAAAAGGCCGAAGTAATCCAGTACGACCACACCGAGGTGCGTACCTCGACCCAGGTCTTCCACGCGCCCTCGGTCATCCGCCTCCACCACCGGATCAAGCGTCCCCGCCCGCGCGTCCGCCTGTCGCGGCGCGAGGTGTTCATCCGCGACAAGCACACCTGCCAGTACTGCGGCGCCCAGTCACACGACCTGACGCTCGACCACGTCATTCCGCGCCACCGTGGCGGCATGCACACCTGGGACAACCTGGTGACTGCGTGCAAGCACTGCAATCACCGCAAAGGCGGCAAGCTGCTCGACGAGGCGCGTATGCGGCTGCAGCACCCGCCGTTCGAGCCGCGCTGCGACGTCTACACGCTGTTCACGCCATACCTGTCGGACCCGCGCAACGAGGCCTGGCGCGACTATCTCTTCCTCGGCTCCAACTGAATTGGAGCCGGTCAACGCACCGGCCGAGGTTTTGGCGGTGCTCCAAACACTGCGTGACTCGGGCCGCGCCGCGTTCCTGGTTGGCGGCGGCGTGCGCGACGCGCTGCTGGGCAGGCCCGTCAGCGACTGGGACGTAGCCACTGACGCGCTGCCCGAACGCCTGCTGGAGCTCTTCCCGGCGGGCGGGTACGACAACCGCTTCGGAACTGTGCAAGTGCCGTCGGGCGATCTCAAACTGGAAGTCACCACTTTCCGGCGCGACCACCAATACGCCGATCACCGCCGACCGGATTCGGTGACGTTCACGACATCGCTCGACGAGGACCTCGCGCGGCGCGACTTCACCGTGAATGCCATTGCGTGGTCGCGCGATGGCCTGGCCGACCCGATCGGTGGGCTGCCCGACCTGACCGCCCGCCTCCTGCGCGCAGTGGGCGATCCCGCCACACGGTTTGATGAGGACGCGCTGCGGCTATTGCGGGCCGCGCGGCTGGCGGCGCAGCTCGACTTCGAGATCGAGCCATCGACTTTGGCCGCGATGAGCACCACGGCCGCGACCGTCCAATACGTCTAGACCGAGCGGATCGGCGAGGAGCTGCGCAAGATGCTGCGGGCGGCGCAGCCTTCGCGGGCGCTCCAGATCCTGGCTGACACCGGAGTCTTGCGGTTTGCCCTGCCCGAGCTCGACGCGCAACGCGGCGTTCCCCAGGACAAGGCGCCCGGCATGGACCTGTGGGCGCACTGCATGGCCGCGACCGATGCTGCCGCGCGGCTGGATCCGGGCAATCCCCGGTTGCGCCTCGCGGCGCTGGTCCATGACATTGGCAAGCCCGGGACGCTTGCCGACGGCCACTTCATCGGCCACGACACTGAGGGCGCGCGGCTCGCCGAGCTGCTGCTCACCCGGCTCGCGTTTCCGCGACGCGACGTCGAAGCCGTGTCCGACCTGGTGCGCTACCACATGTTCAGCTACGAACCACGCTGGAGCGGCGCTGCCGTGCGCCGCTTCATCAAGCGCATCGGCCGCGACCTGATGAGCGACCTGCTCAACCTCCGCGCGGCGGACAACATCGGCAGCGGACTGCCGGCCAATGCCGGCCAGCTCGATGAGTTGCACCACCGCGTCGCGGCCGAGCTCGCGGCAGGCGCGCCGTTGACCCTGCGCGAGCTTGCGTTGCGCGGCGACGACCTCACTGCTGCGCTTTCCCTGACGCCTGGTCCGGTCGTGGGTCAGCTGCTGGACCACCTGTTGCAGTGGGTGCTCGATGATCCGTCGCGTAACGCGCGCACGGATTTGATCGCTGAGGCGCGCGCCGAATTGGAGAGGTCGAGCGCAGGGTGATCGAAGCACTCCTTCAGGCTGAGCGCCTGCTCGTTCACGGCATGGTCGATCAGGCTGAGCAGATCTACGCTCGCGCGATCGAACAGGACCCGCACAACGCGATCGCCGTCGTGGGCCTGGCGCGCGTCGCGCTCGAACGCGGCCAGGAGCGGCTCGCCCACGAGCGAGCCCGCGAGGCACTCCAGATCGATCCCGAGAATGTCGCGGCACAACGCCTGGAGCAGCGTCTGGCCGAAGTGTTCGCCGAGCGTGAGCGGTCCCCCACACAACCGCCTCTGCCAGCCGCGGAGACTCCGCGCGCATCGGAGCAGGCCGTCTTCAATCGCAACCCCTCGATGGCCGAGCATGCCGCGGCCGAAGAACGTCGCGCGTCGCAGCTGCCGCACGCCAGCCCCGCGGAGTCGCGCGGCCAGGACAAAGAGGCGCCCAATTCCGAGCGGCGTTCCGGCCTGTGGCGTCGGATACTGGGCGAGTGAGGGACATCCACTGATGCGCGTCCTCGTCAGCGGCGGCGCGGGGTACGTCGGCAGCACCACCGCTGAGCGGCTGATCGGTGCCGGCCACGACGTCGTCGTCTACGACTCGCTGATCCGCGGCCACCGTGCCGCGGTGCCGCCCAGTGCAACGCTGGTAGAGGGCGACATCGGCGATGCGGCGGCCTTCGAGCAGGCGCTGCGCCAGCACCAGGTCGATGCGGTCCTCCATTGCGCCGGAATGGCGCTCGTGGGTGAGTCGGTGGCGCAGCCGGATCGTTACTTCGAGGTCAACGTCGTATCGGGGCCAAAGATGCTCGATGCGATGCGCGCCGCCGGCGTGAAGCGCATCTGCTTTTCGTCGAGCGCCGCGGTCTACGGCGTGCCCCATTCGACGCCCATCGAGGAAGACCATCCGCTGCGGCCGGTCAATCCTTATGGCGAGACTAAGCGCGCCTTCGAAGGCATGCTCGACTGGTACAGCCGCGCCTACGGCATTGGCGCGGTGTCGCTGCGCTACTTCAACGTTGCCTGCGCGACACAGGAGCGCGGCGAGGACCACCGCCCGGAGACGCATCTCATCCCGAACATCTTGGCCGCGTTCACTGGCGGGCCACCGCTGAAGGTCTTCGGCACCGACTACCCGACCAAAGACGGCACCTGCATCCGCGACTACATCCACGTCGACGACCTGGCCGACGCCCATGCCGCGGCGCTCGCCTTGACCGCGGATGTGAGCGGTCAACACGTCGTCTGCAACCTGGGCTCCGGCTCGGGCTTCAGCGTGCTGGAAGTGCTGGAGGCGGCTCGGCGGGTTGTCGGCAAGGAGGTTCCGCACGAGATCGCTGATCGGCGCGCGGGTGACCCGCCGGTGCTCGTTGCGAGCAATGCCAAGGCGCGTGAGCTGCTCGATTGGGAGCCGCGCCGGGGCACACTGGCGGAGATGATCGGCTCGGCGTGGAGCTGGCGTCAGGGCCATCCTGCTGGCTACGAGTAAAGTCTCGCGATGCCCGGCAAGCAGAAGCCCGTCGTCATTCCCGCCAATCCGCGCGACTGGCGGCCACAGAAGATCAATCACGGCCGCTTCGTGCCGCAGATCGTCGATCCGGTCGTCGAGCCGCTGTGGCGTGGGACCCGCATCATCGTCCACTACCGCGACTCGCAGGTTCACGACCAGTGGGGCGACATCGAGGTGCTCGACGAGTTCGGTGACGACGCGACCCAGGACGCGCCAATGGCACTCGACTTCCTGCGCCGCTCGGTCCTGGCGAGCGAAGCGGTGATCGACGGCATCATCACGACCCAGGCGACCGGTGGCGGCGAAGGGCTCGCGATGGTCCTGACCGGCCGGACCAAGCCCATTCAGCGGCTGTTCATTGGCGGGCCCGGCAGCGAGGTCACCTTCGAGCCGCCCAAGGACTCCCGCCATGAAGGCGAGCCGGCGTTCGTGGCGCTGGACCTGTTGAGCGTTGACGACCAGCAACTATTCGACGTTCCCTTGCTCGAGCGCAAGCGGCTGCTCGAGGCTGTCATCTCTGAAAGCGAGCTTGTGCGGGTGTCGCCGGTCGTTCGGCCGCCGCTGCGCCAATGGTTCGCGAGCTGGCGCGCTGCCGGGTTCGAGGGACTTGTCCTCAAGGCATCCAACAGTCGCTACGAGCCGGGCGGCCGGACGGCCCAGTGGGCGACAGTCGAACGGATGCCGCGCGCATAGTGCGCGACTGGCCGCTTGTCGTGCGGCAGGCGCGACCAACAGATAAGGACGCTGTCCTTGCGTTCGCGACCACCACTTGGGATGGCTGGGACTACATCCCGCACGCCTGGCCGGTATGGCTCGCCGCCCGCGACGGAGCGGTGCTGGTGGCCTGCGGACCAGATGACCAGCCGGTGGCCGTGACCCGGATCGCCATGGTCTCGCCCACGGAGGGTTGGTGGGAGGGCATCCGCGTCGACCCACGTGTACGCGGCATGGAAGTCGCCTCAGACCTGCAGGTGGCCGAGCTGCGCTGGTCGGCCGCTATGGGCGCGAACGTGATTCGCTACGCGACGTCGGCGCGCAACGAGGGATCGCATCGGCTGGGCGCGCGGCACGACGTGAACCTGATGTTCGCGTATCGCAACTACTGGTGGTCGCCCCAGGGCGATGACGATCCGCACGAGCCGAGCGCATTCGATGCCGCGGTTCGCGCCGAATCGACGC
>JARXKQ010000048.1 GCA_030271555.1 Chloroflexota bacterium
GATCGGTCGCTTGGCAGCCGTCCGGAACGAGCAATCTCCACTCGACCACGGCCGATAAGTTCAGCATGTGGACATATGACCTTCCCGCGGGCAGCTCGACGCCGACGCCTGATGTTGTCTTCGATCGCGCCGGTGGCTTCGCCTACCACTGCAGGATCCATGGCAGCATGCGCGGCACTGTAATGATCCAGCTCTCGCCCAACGACACGACCCCGGTGGTCGGCCAGACCATAACCATCACCTTCGCACTCAACGCCGCTTCGCCCGGGTTCGCCGAGCAGATCCAGAAGCGCAAGGCCGACGGCACCTGGCGGAACCTCTCCGCCGCCGATACCGGGACGAGCGTGGCCTGGATGGCGCCTTCGGCCAAGACGTTCCAGTTCCGGGCGCGCCTCGTGCAGGGCGGAGTGATGAGCAGCTGGAGCCCGACTCTCCAACTGACCGTGACGGCGAACTAGGCGCCGTGCGGCTACTCCGACTCGAGCAGGTCTTTCATACCATCGAGGATGTATTCCCAGCCGCCATCGGTGTAGGCCAGCGTTGCTTCGCCCTGGCCCGCGTGAACAAGGTGCACGCGCGTCATATCAGCCTCCCGGGTCAGCTCCCAGCTGACGGTCGACTCTTCATCTGAAGCGGCCGGATCGTCGTCGCGCACGTTGAATGTCTGCACCAGACGGCGCGGTGGGTCAATTTCAAGGATCTTGCCCTCGAGCGAGACGTTGCCGTCCGATTCGCTGGTCCATCGGCTGCCGACCTTCCAATCGGACAGGATGTCGGTGCCGTAGAAGTACTCGCGCGTCAGAGTCGGATCCGTGATGGCCTGCCACACCCGCTCTGGTGTGGCGTGGATGTCGACCGTTACTTCACATGTCCCATCAGCCATTTGTCGGCCCGGCTCTCCGGAAGAGAACGATCCCGAGCAAGAGGAGCCAGGCAAACGTGCCCAGGATGGACAGGACGCCCAAGAACCAGAAGACATCGATCTGCGGGAGCAGGCCGAGCGGTCCCAATAGTCCACCGGCGATCCGATATGCGGGTGCGATGGCGAGCGCGCACATCAGCGCCGGCAGTGTCCTGTTTCGGACCCCACCGACGCTCAGGCCAACGATCCACAAGCACAGGGCGAGGATGCCCGTGATCAGCGCGGCCTGGCTGGCAACCTGGGCCGCGACGTAGGCTGCTTCGCCGGAGGCCTGGCTCAGCCCGGCCATGTGAAGCAGCGGGCCCGAGGAGCCGACTCGGATGCCGCCACCAACGAGCAGGATCGCCGCCGCTATCAGGCCGAACGCCATGGTCGTGCGGCTGCTCAACGAGTCGCGCGCGGGCGCGATGACGGGCGTAACCGCCAGCACCGCGACGATCAGGGCGATGGCCATCAGAACCAGGACAACGCCCGCCTGCGAGAAGACGGCGGGGTACTGGCGGATGAAGGACACCATCAGCGCCGGGTCGTCAGTGTCCTCGAATCCAAGCCGGACGGGCGTGGTCTCGAGGTATTGCCACGCGATGCCGGCAATCGCGACGAGCGCGACTGCCGCCGCCCCAACCCGGGTCACGCGCTGATCGCCGACACGACGATCAGGCGTAAGCGCTCCAGCGCCTCATGCCCCACAACGCCGGCTGACTCGATCTTCTGCAATGCCGCTTCGCGCTCGCGTCGCGCCCGATCGCGGGTGTACTCGCGGGCGCCGCAGCGCTCGAGGATCGCGCGCGCTTCCTCGATCGTGGCGGCGTCGGCGTCGGTCAGGGCCAGGACCGCGCGCAGCCGGGCCCGATCGGCCTCAGGTGCCCGCTCCAGGGCGTAGATGACTGGCAGTGTCTTCTTGTGCTTGGCCAGATCGGACGGCTCCTTGCCGGTCGTCTGCTCGTCGCCCCAGATGCCGAGTAGGTCATCGTTGAGCTGGAAGGCGATGCCGAGCGACCAGCCGAAGCCGCGATAGGCGTCGATCACCGCCTGGTCATCGGTCGCCAGCATTGCGCCCGCCTGAACCGACGCGGCGATAAGCGCGGCGGTCTTGCGGCCGATCATGTCGAAGTAGAAGTCGACCGACAGGTGCTCGTCGTGCTCGGCGCTCCAGATGTCCATGAACTGGCCCTCGCACAGCGCGAGGCACGTCTCGTCGTACAGGCGCATCAGCGCGAGCACCTTGGTGTCGCTGAAGCCGAGCTCACTGAGGCGATGCAGCGCCATTCGTGACAGCGTGAAGAGGGTGTCGCCGGCGTTGATGGCCTGGGCGACGCCGTAGACCGTCCAGAGGGTCGCGCGGTGGCGCCGCTCCACGTCGCGATCCTCGATGTCGTCGTGGACGAGGCTGAAGTTGTGGCCGAGCTCCACCGCCGCGGCGCCAGGCAGGGCCGCGCGGTGGTCGCCGGTGAGCGACTCATAGGCGAGCAGGCCCAGCAGCGGTCGCATCCGCTTGCCGCGGGTGTGCGCCTTGCTCTCTTCATCGAGGCCGAGGTGGTAGCGGACCATCTCGTACAGGGCACCCGTGCGCTCGTCCTGGGCTAGCCGGATCACACCGAGAATCTCGGTCTCGGTGTCGGCGATGAGGCCGTCGAGGTCGGGCGATGTGAGCACGGGCGGAGGATAGTGCGTGTCCGCGGGGCCGCTCATGAAATACATGATACATGCCGGTAACAAGTATGTTGAGGCGGCTCGCGCAGGGCCTAGATTCGCGTAGGCTTGACGCGTGCCGGTGCCGCGGATCTACCACACCGAAGCGATCGTCCTGTCCCGCTTCGAGTTGGGCGAGGCCGACCGCGTCCTGACCCTGCTCACGCCGCACGACGGCAAGCTCAAGGCGATTGCCAAGGGTGTCCGCCGGCAGCGCAGCCGACTTGGCGGAGCGGTGGAACCGTTCGCCGAGCTGTACCTGGTGCTTGCCCGCGCCCGCACCTTTGACGTCATCACGTCGGCCAGTGTCGCCCATGCCTGGCTGTCGCTGCGCGAGCGGCTCGAGTCGACCGCGACGGCGTGGTACCTGGCCGAGATGGCCGAACGCGCCGTCGAGGAGCGCGCCTTCGCCTACCCGGTTTACGCACTGCTCAAGCGCGCCTACCAGCTGCTCGACGACGGCATGGCGCCCTCGCGCGTGGCGCGCTGGTTCGAGTTCGGTCTCGCCGATGCGCTGGGCATGCGGCCCGAGGTTGAGCGCTGCGTCGAATGTGATCGCACGCTCGAGCCCGATGAAGAGTTCCGCTGGGTACCCATTCTGGGCGGGACGCTGTGCGCGACCCACCCAACCCCGTCGGCCGAGGTAGCGCCGCTTTCGCTGGCCGCGCTGAAGCTGCTCCGCGCCTACCGCCGCCTCGATATCGAGGCCATTGCCGGGCTGCGCCTGCCGGCTGCGGTCGAGGCGGAGGTCGAGGTGGCGCTGCGCCGCTTCATCCGTGCCGTGCTCGAACGCGAAGCGCGCTCATTGGCGTTTCTCGACGAGGTCCGCGCGCGCCGCGCCCGCGTGCCGGCGTGAGCGCGCAGTTGAAGATCCCCGGTTTCGAGGGCCGACTGATCGAGCCCTCAGACTCCGACTACGAGCTTGCCCGACTCACCGGCAACGCCGCCTGCGACGCCCGACCCGCGCTCATCGCCAAGGCGGGCAATGCCGACGATGTGGCCGCCCTCGTTCGTTGGGCGCTCGCCACCGGAGCGGTGCTGGCGATGCGCTCGGGCGGCCATAGCGTGGCCGGCCACTCGACCGGAGACGGCGTGGTCGTGCTCGACCTCTCCCCGCTCGACTCGATCGAGTTCGACACGCGCGGGGCGATGGCCTGGGTAGGGCCGGGCGCCAAGGCGGCCACGTTCACCAAGGCCGCTTACGAGCGGGGCGGCGCGGTGTCTTTCGGGGACACTGGGACGGTCGGGCTGGGCGGGCTCATCACCGGCGGCGGGATTGGCTGGCTTGTTCGCAAATATGGCTTGACCATCGACAGCCTGCTTGCGGCCGAGGTCGTCACGGCAGACGGCGAGCTGGTCACGGCCAGCGCGACACACAACGCCGATCTGTTCTGGGCGCTGCGCGGCGGCGGCGGCAACTTCGGCGTCGTGACGCGCTACCACCTGGCACTCAGCCCTATTGGTGAGGTGCTGCACGGAATGCTGCTCATGCCAGCGACTGCCGAGACTGTCCCGGCCGTGTTGGCACTTGGCTCCGCCGCGCCCGACGATCTCACGCTGATGCCGTTCGTGATGGCCATCCCACCAATGGACGAGGTGCCCGCGACGGAGCACGGTCGATTGGGGCTGTGGGTAGACACGCTCTGGGCCGGTCCCCGAGCGCAGGGCAACGAGCTGCTGGCGCGACTGCGCGCGCTCGGGCCCATCCTCATGGACACGGTCGCGGCGAAGCCATATCCGGCGGTCTACCCCGAGCCAGGGGATGGGCCCCGCGGCGCTTGGACGTCGAGCTCGATCTTCCTCGACGATGTCGATGGCGGCGTGTTCGAGACGGTGCGCGACGTGCTCGCGCAAGCGCCGCCCGGCGAAAGCCTGGCCATCTTTCGCGTCCTGGGTGGCGCGGCCGGCCGGGTCGCCGACGATGCCACTGCCTACGGCTGGCGAGACCGGCGGTACCTGGTGTGGCTCATCGCCGACTATCCGCCAACCGAGCCTGGCGCCGCTTATGCGGCGTGGGTGGCTGATGGGCGGGCCGCGCTGGCCAATCGCGGGTCGGGCGCCTTCGTCAGTTTCCAGGCTGCAGACGATCCGTCCGCGGTCGCCCTCGCCTATCCAGCAGCGACGATGGCCCGACTGCGCGAGGTCAAGGCTCGCTGGGACCCCGATAACCTATTTCGCCACAACCACAATGTTTCGCCTGCCGACATGGCGCATGATTAGCCCTTGGGCCGTGAATGGACCTGGTCATCTAGCAGAGGCACTTCTAATGCTGCGTAAACGCTTCGTCGCCGCACTGGGCTTCGCGCTCGTGTTTGGCTCAGTCATGGCCGCGCCGGCGGCGGCCGAAACGGTCATTAGCCCATGCTCCGGCACCTGCGGCTACTGGCAGGTGAACGACACCGGTCCAGCGGGCATGAAGGGCGGCGTGTGCCAGTACGAGACGGGTAGCTACGACCTCGATTCCATCTCCGTCCGGCCGCCCCTCATGCACGGACCGTATTCCAACAAGACAAAGGTGCAGTGGAAGTTCAACATCCTGCGCTCGACCAATTTCGGCGGTTCATACACCGGTATCTACAACAGCTCCTGGCAGACCGCGATGGCGAACGATGCCATTCCGGCCAGCGACGGTAGCGGCTTTTCGCGACGGTACTGGTACGCGCCTGATCCCAACCCGACAGGCTGGTTCAAGGTGCGCCTCCTGCTGTGGTGGAAGAACTCGGCCGGTACCGTCGTCGGCAAGATGAAGATCGAATACGACCACTACCAGGGCAAATGGAACGGCAACACCGACTACCGCTACGACTACTGCCTCCAGGACTGGTAGGCGAGTCGCCGTCTAGATCGTTCAAGCGAGGGCTCGGCCGGCAACGGCCGGGCCTTTTCGTCGGCCGTGAGTAGCCGAACTGTGTACGAACACTAGACAGTGGCTGGATCGGCTTGTACAATGGCCCTACCGCAAGGGGAGTAACCCCAACCCAGATGGCACGCGTCAACCCGGGATGGCTCTGACCGTCCCCGCGACCATCGGTAGCAAGTGCTGCTGGGCGAGACCTTCGGCAACCTGATCGAGTCGAAGGAGCCCCCGTGTCTGAGCCATCGCTTTGGTTAATTCTTGCGGTCGTGATCGGCGGCCTGCTGGCGCTGGACCTGCTCGTCTTCCAACGCAATGCGCATGCCGTCTCACTGCGCGAAGCGGCCTTGTGGTCGTTCGTGTGGATCGGCCTGGGACTGGGCTTCGGCGCTCTCGTGTGGGCATGGCGTGGACCTGAATCGGGCGAGGCCTATCTGGCTGGGTATGCCATCGAGAAGGCACTGTCGATGGACAACGTCTTCCTGTTCGCGATGATCTTCAGCTACTTCGCCGTCCCGGCTCAGTACCAGCATCGGCTTCTCTTCTGGGGCGTGCTGGGGGCAATCGTGTTCCGGGCCGTTTTCATCGTTGCCGGCGCATCGCTTCTGGAAGCGTTCCACTGGACGATCTACATCTTCGGCTTGGTCCTGCTGGTCACTGGGTGGCGCATGGCGCGCGCGCAGGGCCACGGGATCGACCCGCAACGTAACCCAGTGCTGCGTGCGTTGCGGCGCCTATTGCCCGTTAGCGACACCTACTCCGGCCAGCGCTTCTTCGTCCGTCACGCCGGCAGGCTGATGGCCACGCCGCTGTTGGCCGTGCTCGTCGTAGTCGAGACGAGCGACGTGCTGTTCGCGATCGACTCGATCCCGGCGATCTTCGCCATAACCACGAACCCGTTCATCGTCTTCAGCTCGAATGCCTTCGCAATCCTGGGGTTGCGTTCGCTCTACTTCCTGCTGGCGGGCATGATCGACCGTTTCGCCTACATCAAGATTGGCCTATCGGCGCTGCTCGTCTTCGCCGGCATCAAGATCCTGATCAGTGACCTGGTCAAGATCCCGGTCGGCCTGTCGCTCGGCGTTATCGTCGCCATCCTCGGTGTGACGATCGCGGCTTCGCTCTGGAAGACTCGGGCCAGGCGGACGGAGGGAGTCTGAATCCTGCGACAATCCCGGTTCACGACCGGCGATGCCACTGCCGGCGTTCCTGGAGGCCCCGTTGACACTCCCCAAGACCATGGATGATGCCGTCCCGTCCGTCCAGAACCTGGACACCATCGTGTCGCTTGCCAAGCGACGCGGCTTCGTCTTTCCTTCGTCCGAGATCTACGGCGGCATCAACGCCGTCTGGGATTACGGCCCGCTGGGCGTCGAGCTGAAGAACAACGTGAAGCGCGCCTGGTGGCGGGCGATGATCCAGGAGCGCGACGACATCGTGGGCCTCGATGCCGGCATTCTGATGCACCCGCAGGTCTGGGTGACGAGCGGGCACGTCGCCGAGTTCAGCGATCCCCTCGTGGAATGCGTCGCCAACAGCCACCGTTTCCGCCTCGATGAGCTGCCCGGTACCGAATCGATGACGGAAACCCAGAAGCGCGACCCTGGGATCGTGCAGGAGCTCGGCCTCAAGTGCCCCCAGGACGGTTCGCCGCTGGGCCCGCCGCGGCGGTTCAACCTCATGTTCAAGACGTTCATGGGCCCCGTCGAGCAGGACGCCGCGGTGATCTACTTGCGGCCCGAGACCGCGCAGGGCTCGTACGTGAACTTCAAGAACGTCCAGCAGTCGTCGCGCAAGAAGCTGCCGTTCGGCATCGCCCAGATCGGCAAGAGCTTTCGCAACGAGATCTCGCCGGGTAACTTCGTCTTCCGGATGCGCGAGTTCGAGCAGATGGAGATGCAGTACTTCGT
>JARXKQ010000049.1 GCA_030271555.1 Chloroflexota bacterium
GCCAGGCTGCGCGTCCCATTTACGAACAGTTGCTGGCAGAGGCCCGAGCCGCAGACGACATGCAGATAGTGCCGCGGGCGATCAGCGCGATCGCCGAATCGGCCAGCGAGGACGGCCGGCACGGCGAGGCGCTCGCATTGCTCGAGGAGGCCTACCGCATCGACCGGGAATACGGCGACCCAAGCGAGGTGATCCACGATCTCATCTACTTCGCACGCAGCACCGCCCTCGCCGGCCGTGCCGAGCTGACCGCCAAGCTGCTCGGCGCCGCAGCCGCCAAGCAGGATGAGCTGGGCATCGTCGTGCCGGACTGGGTCGTCAAGCTCCGCGAGTCAGCCGAGTCGCCCGCACGTGAGCAGATTGGCGACGAGGTCTACGAGGTAGCCTGGAGGGCCGGGGGGAGGTTGTCGCCCGAACAGGCCGTCGAGCTCACGCTCCACGAGGTAGGTCAGGATGCCTGAGCTCCCGACCGGGACGGTCACCTTTCTGTTCACCGATATCGAGGGCTCGACACGGCTGCTGGCCGAACTGGGGCCTGATGGCTACGCGACGGCGCTGGCCGCGCATCGAGGCATCGTGCGCACGGCTCTGGGCGTGCATGGTGGGGTAGAGGTGGACACGCAGGGAGACGCATTCTTCATCGCGTTCAAGGACGCCGAGAGTGCACTGCAGACGGCGGTCGAGGTTCAGCAGGCGTCGTCGTCGGGCCCGATCCGAGTCCGCATGGGCATCCACACCGGTGCGCCGCGCGTTGACGCGCACGGCTACGTGGGCAAGGACGTCCACCTTGGTGCGCGCATCGCCGCCGCAGGCCACGGTGGCCAGATCCTGGTGTCGAAGCAGACGCGCGATCTTGCCGGGTGGCCGATGACCGATCTGGGCGAGCATCGGCTGAAGGACTTCGCCGACGCTGTGGCGCTCTATCAGCTCGGCGACCAGCCGTTTCCGCCGCTGCGGACGATCTCCAACACCAACTTGCCGCGGCCGGTGTCTTCATTTGTCGGCCGTGACCGGGAGGTAGCCGAGATCACGGCAATGTTGCGTGATGGCGCACGCCTGCTGACCCTGACTGGTCCGGGCGGCACGGGCAAGACGCGGCTCTCCATCGAGGCCGCGACGGATCTCGTCGCGCACTTCAAGGCCGGCGTGTTCTGGGTGCCGGTGGCCTCTCTGCGCGATCCGGCGCTCGTCATCGAAACGGTCGCGCGGACGCTCGGAGCGAAGGGGTCTCTCGCAGAGCACATCGGCGAGCGAGAGATGCTGCTCCTCGTTGACAACCTCGAGCAGGTCATCGAGGCCGCGCCTGACCTCGCTTCAGTCGTCGAGAGCTGTCCCAACCTGCGCTTGCTGACGACGAGCCGCGAGCTGCTACGCGTACGCGGTGAGGTCGAGTATCCGGTCCAACCGCTGGCCGACCAAGACGCAGTCGAGCTCTTTGTTACCCGCTCCGGCCTCGTCGGAGATGAGGCCGTCCTCGAGCTGTGCCGCCGATTGGACAACCTGCCGCTTGCGGTCGAGCTGGCCGCCGCACGCGCGCGGGTCCTCAGCCCCGCACAGATTATGGAACGTCTGTCCGGCAGGCTCGATCTCCTCAAGGGCGGCCGTGACGTGGAAGCGCGGCAACAGACGCTGCGTGCAGCGATCGAGTGGAGCCACGACCTTCTCGACGACGACGAACGGCGGCTCTTCGCGCGTCTGGCCGTATTCCGTGGGGGCTGCACCTTAGAGGCAGCCGAAGATGTCGCCGGAGCGGATCTCGACCTCCTCCAGTCACTGGTTGAAAAAAGCCTCCTACGCCACTCCGCCGACAGGTTCTGGATGCTCGAGACTATCCGGGAGTTCGCCGCCGAACGCTTTGCTCAATCGGTGTTTGCCGACGATCTTCGCAGCGCGCACGCCAGGTTCTTCCTTGCGCTGGCCGAGACTGCTGAACCTCACCTCCTCGCCCCACGTGTGCGCGATTTTTGGTGTGACAGGCTGGAGAGCGAGCACGACAACCTTCGCGCGGCCATCGACTATTTCCAATTGCAGGGTGAGGTCGAGCAGGGCATGCGACTCGCGGGAGCTATCGCTGAGTTCTGGGACCAGCGAGCGCACCAACAGGAGGCACTACGCCGCTATTCGACGCTGCTCGAGGCGGACGAACGTCCGGCCGAGGCACGCGCGAAAGCCTTGGCTGGCGGGGCGATGATGGCGAGCGTCTGCGGTGACCTGGCACGCGCCGAACGCTGGGCGGAGGAGGCTCTCCAGCTGTACCGCCGGTTTGACAACCAGTTCGGAGTGGCTAAGTCGCTCTGGATGTTGGGCTATCTCCGAGTGGAGGCGGGCGATCTTTCAACGGCGCAGGAAATGCTCAGCGGAGCCGTCAATCTCCTGCGCAGAGTCGGCGACGAAACCAGCCTGCTCTGGGCAACGCGGACTCTCGCCTTCTCGTATCTCACGATGGGTGACCTAAGACGTGCCCGCCCACTGCATGAGGAGAACCTGCGGCGTTCGCGAGAGACCGGTGACAAGGCGCTCGAGGCTGCGACTCTGGGCGGTTTGTCTGGAATCGCAGTTGGTGAGGGCCGCATGCGGGACGCCGTCGAGTACGAGCGACAGAGCCTCGGCCTGATCGTCCATATTGGCGACGTGCTCATGGCCATCTCGCGGCTATGCAACTCCGCCCATGTCTTCGCCGCCCTTGGTCGGGCCGAAACAGCTGCCCGGTTGATCGGCCACGCCATGAGGCGCTACGAAGAGGCCGCGGCGCAGGAAGCGTGGGTTCTCAAGATGAACAACGAAACGCTCATTTGGGCCCGAAAGCAGATGGGTGACGTAGCAGTTGTGACCGCCATGTCCGAAGGAGCTGCGATGACAGCCTGCGCAGCCCTTGAGCTGGCCGTGGCCGAGTGCGAGGCCGCCGCGGAGGAACTAGAGCAATGAGCGCTCCTGCACGTGGCAGCGCGGCGACCAGCGACCCGCTGACAATCCTGATCGTCGATGACGAGCCGGCGTGGGTTGGCGCGCTGGGCGCGGTGCTGGGCAAGGCCGGCCATCGCATAGTGGCCGCGTACGACGGCGAGGAAGCGCTGCGCCGTTTCCGCGCCGAGCGCATTGACGCAGTGCTGCTTGACCTCGCGATGCCGGGCATGGATGGCTCAAGCGTTGCGCGCCAGATGCGCGCCGAATCGGACGTACCGATCCTCATCGTCAGCGGTGAGCGCGATCCAGCCGCGCCGGCCGAGCTGCTCGACCTGGGCGCCGACGACTACATCAGAAAGTCCATGCCCAATGACGAGAAGCTGGCGCGCATTCGTGCCGTCGTTCGGCGCAAGGCCGCGGCAGCAGCACCGGTCAGCGGCTGGACGCTCGACGCGCGCCGCCATGAGATCGCGTGGCGGGCACAGATCGTGCCGGCGACGGCGATCGAGTTTCGCCTCCTCGAGGCACTCGTGACTCATCTGGGCGAGCTGCGTTCGCACGCCGAGCTACTGGCGGCGGGCTGGCCCGATGTGCGCGACCCTGACCCGCTCTGGCTCAAGCCCCATCTTGCCCGGCTGCGCGACAAGCTGATCCGCCTGGACGCGCCGACCCCGGTCGCGGTCCGCGCGGTGGGTTACCGGCTGGAGGCCTGAGCCGCCTCGAAGAGCGCTTGGCGGCGGCGAGCCGGGGCGGACAGCAACAGATAGCCCGCGCACAGGATCAAGCCCAGCGCGAACGCGCCGGCCCAGAGCACTCCCCCGCCGTAGTGGCCGAAGACGAAGCCACCGATAACCGGCCCAGCGAAAAAGGCGAGCCCCCACGACGAGCCCCAGATGCCCTGGTAGAGGCCGCGCAAGCCGGGTGGCGACATCTCGCTGACAACGGTCGGCGCGACCGCTGCGCCGATCACCTCGCCGATCGTCCAGACCACCACCGTCAGCGCGTAGAACCCCAGCGTGGGCGCCCAACCCGCGAGCCCGGCGAGACCAAAGCCCGTGCCGACTAGAAGAGCGGCCGTGGCCATGATCGGGTAGCGCGGCCAGTGTTCCGCGCGACGCGTGACCTGCAACGTCACGAGGACGATCAACGCCCCGTTGACGGCGAGGGCAAGCCCGTAGTCAGACGGCAGCAGTCCGTGCCCCGCCATATCCAGGGGCAGCGTCACCTCGGCCTGCGAATAGATGACGCCGAAGCCCAGCGACAGGAGCGTGAAAACGAGCAGCATCGGGTCGCTCAATGCCTGGCGCAGGCGGTCGCGGCTGGGTTCCTTGGCAGCGGCGGCGTGTTCGGCCGATTGTGTCTCGGGCACTTTCAGCAAGACGATCGCGCCAAAGACGGCGGTCGTCACAGCGTCACCAACAAAGAGCAAGAAGTAGTCGAAGTTGGCCAGGAAGCCGGCGATGATGGGCGCCATTGCCGCGCCCAGGTTGATCGCCCAGTAGACATAGCCAAAGGCCCGTGTCCGTTTCTCGGCAGGCACGAGATCGACCACCGCCGCGCTGACCGCCGGCCGATAGAGGTTGGTGAACAGCCCCAGGACGATCATGGCCGGCACGAGCAGCACCGGATCGTGGACCGCGCCCACAAAGACCATCGCCAGCGGCGTGACGAAGAAGCTCAACATCATCACCGGCCGGCGACCCAGCCGATCGGCCAGCTCCCCGCCGAAGAGCTGCGCGAAGAACGAGCCCGCGCCCAGGATCGAAACGAGCAGCGCCGCGTTCGCCGGCGGCAGCCCGAGGCGCGTCGTCAGATAGAGCATCAGGAAGGGCACAACGAATCCGCCCAGCCGATTCACGATCGTGCCCGCCCACAGGTACCAGAAGGCCGCGGGCATATCGCGACCCACCGCCGAGAACCGCCGCGCGATGCCCGTTACCAGACCGGCACGCTCATCCGGCGAACCAGGCGGCTAGGCGCGACCTCTCGAACTCGACCTTGTCGGCCAGGTTGGCGCTCGTCGGCTCACTGATGCTGACCGCGACCGGATCGGCGAGGAAGGCGCCGTTGACCTTCACCGCTCGCCCGCCACCGGCCTCGACGTAACACATGCCCTCACCGCCAAACTCAGCCCCAGGTTCGCGGCCGAGCGTCCGCGCGATGATGCGGGCGGCCACGACCTCGCCCTGGAGCTCGGCGAATATGCCTGCCTTGGGCAGCGCCAGGCCGTTCGCCAGCGGGACGACGGTGCAGTCGCCAATGGCGTAGACGTCGCGATGGCTCGTTTCGAGCGTGCGCGAATCGGGCATGACCCAGCCGCCGGCCTCGGCGAGACCCGCCGCCACAAGCAAGTCGGGCACACTCTGGACAGGAACTGCCAACAGAAGATCGAATTCCTCACTGGAGCCGTCGGCGAATTCGACGCTGCCCGCATGAACAGCCACAGGCTGGCGTTTCGCCAGGAAGCGGATGCCCCGGTCCGAAAGCATGCGCTCGACCTTGGCGCTCTCAATCGGCCCGACCACAGGCAGGGCGATGGGTGCCGGACTGGACACGCTGACCTGCACCTCCGGACCCAGTCGATCGTGGGCGAGGAGGGCGAACTCGAATGGGCCGGGTGGGCAGCTGTAAGGCATGCCGAAAATCCCGATAAGGAGCCGTCGACCGCCCACCACCTGATCGATGGCCAGACGCGCAGGCTCACTCTGCTCGCGATCCCAGATGTTGAGCCCGTGCTCAGCCAGGCCGGGAACCGCCTGCATGTCCTGACTTGCCCCGAGTGCGAGCACGAGGGCGTCGCCGTCGATCGCCCGGCCATCGACCGTCAGCGATCGCCCGGCCGGATCCACTCGTTCGATCCCTCCTTCGACGAAGTCGACGTCGCGAACCCGGCGCAGCGGCCGCAGCCCCGCGGCGAGCGACGCCATGCCCAGAGCGGCCCACGTCTTGCGCAAACCCATGACGAAGTCGACCCGCCGGTCGACGAGGACGATCTCCAACTCGGACGGCGCAGCGGCGCGGCGCAGCGCGGCCGCGGTGGCGAGGCCGCCGAACCCAGCGCCGGCGATGACCACCCTGTGCATCAGCCGACGATAGCAGCGGCCGTCGCTACCGATCTGTCACCCAAGGACAACCGGCGCGGCGCTGATTATCGAGCCGGTCGAACATAGGCTGCGTGCCATGAGCGATTACTCAGTGAGCCAGTTCTCTACGCGTGACTCGGCCGGGCCGGTCACGTGTTCAGCGTGTGGTTGCCGCCTGGTGGGTCTGAGCGGCCTGCTCGATGGCGCATATCGCCACTTCCCGTCGATGAAGCCCGGCCAGGATGCGCGCGGCTGCAAGCCGGCGTGCGTCGGCGCGCTGCACGACCACGAAGGACGGGCGATGGCTGAGGCGGCCGCGGCCTAAGGGCTCGCTCACGGCGGCGCCGGGGGGAGCCGCGGGGACACTGGGAACATGCTTCTACTCGGCTAGCGGGCGGCTGGTAGCTCCAGCACGAACTGACTGCCGCGCGGCGCGCGGTCTTCGGCACGCAGCTCACCGCCCATCGAGCGCGCCAGGTGGCGTGCCGCGAACAGGCCGATGCCTGAGCCGCGGGGCGAGTCGTCCAGCCGCACGAACGGCTCGAAGATGCGCTCCCGCCAGTCGGCTGGGATACCCGGCCCGTCGTCGGTGATCGCCAGAAAAGTTCGGCCGTCCTTGCGCCAACCGTAAATGTCGATCTCGCCCTCGGCGGGCGCGTACTTGGCCGCGTTCTCGAGCAGGTAGCCCAGCAGCCGCTTGAGCTGATCGACCGACGCATACGCTCGGAGCGGCCGGTCCACAAAGGATGCGGCGAGCTTCTGGCGGCGAAACATGGGCGCCATCTCCCGCGCCAGATCGTCGACAACCGTGGCCACGTCGAGTGCGACCACTGGTCCGGTGTCGGGCGTGAGCACGCGCAGGCTGGCCAGGATCGAGTCAACCGTCTGATCGAGTCGATCGACCTGTTCGAGCGCGCTCCGCTCCCACGCCGATGCTTCGGACGCCTCGTCGCGGCCGGCCATCCGGCGCGTGGCGTTGCCGAGCAGCTCAAGGTATGCGCGCACGACCGCGAGCGGCGTCCGCAGCGCGTGCGTGACGACGGCAACGAGGTGAGCCCGCGCCTCGTCGATGGCGCGCAGCGATTCGAGCTGTGCCTCCGCTTCGCGCTGGAGCCGGTTCCGCTCCACGAATCCCGCCAGCAGTCCGGCGAGCGCCTCGAGGAAGGCCACGTCCTGGCGGGTGAAGCGCCGCCGGCGCTCGGTCTGGACGTTGAGCACGCCGACGACCTGGTCGTTCCAGATCAGGGGCACGCTGCACATCGATTGAAACTTGGGCTCATCCACGCCGCGGATCCAGTGGAAGCGCTCGTCGGCTGCGACGTCGAGGGATGTTGCCGGCTTGCGCGTCTGGGCGACGATGCCCGTGATGCCCACCCCCAGCGGCAG
>JARXKQ010000050.1 GCA_030271555.1 Chloroflexota bacterium
GTACCGCGGCGAGTTCGAGGAGCGCCTCAAGAAGATCATCGAAGAGCTGCGCAACACCAACGACGCGGTGCTGTTCATCGATGAGCTGCACACCCTGGTCGGCGCGGGCGCCGCAGAGGGCGCGATCGACGCCGCGAACATCCTCAAGCCACCGCTGGCGCGCGGCGAGCTGCAGTGCATCGGCGCGACCACGCTCGACGAGTACCGCAAGTACATCGAGCGTGACGCGGCGCTCGAGCGCCGCTTCCAGCCGGTCATGGTCGAAGAGCCCACGCTCGAGCAGACGGTCGAGATCCTGTTCGGGATCCGCGGCCGCTACGAAGAGCACCACAAGGTCAAGATCACCGACGAGGCCGTGAAGGCCGCCGCTGACCTGAGCATCCGCTACATCACGGACCGCCATCTGCCGGACAAGGCGATCGACCTGATCGACGAGGCCGGGAGCCGCGTCCGCCTGCGCACGGCGTCCGCGCCGCCCGAGCTGAAAGCAGCGCAGAAGGAGCTCGACCGCGTCACCAAGGAGAAGGAAGCGGCGATCAACGACCAGGACTACGAGGTCGCGGCCAACCTGCGCGACGCGGAGGCCCAGGCCAAGGAGGCGATCGACACGATTCGCGCCAACTGGCACCAGACCCAGAGTGCTGAGGTCGCCCAGGTCACTGAAGAGGACATCGCCCAGGTCGTAGCGATGTGGACCGGCATCCCTGTGACGCGCATCGCCCAGGAAGAGTCGGAGCGTCTGATGCACATGGAGGACGCGCTGCGTCTCAAGGTCATCGGCCAGGACGAGGCGATCGACACCGTTTCGAAGGCCGTGCGCCGCGCCCGTGCGGGGCTCAAGGATCCCAAGCGCCCCATCGGCTCCTTCATCTTCCTGGGCCCCACCGGCGTGGGCAAGACGTGGCTCGCCAAGGCGCTTGCCGAGTTCATGTTTGGCTCGGAGGACGCGCTGATCAAGATCGACATGAGCGAGTTCATGGAGCGCCACAACGTCTCGCGCCTCGTCGGCGCCCCGCCAGGCTATGTGGGCTTCGACGAGGGCGGCCAGCTGACTGAGGCCGTGCGCCGCAAGAGCTACTCCGTGGTCCTCCTCGACGAGATCGAGAAGGCGCACCCAGAGGTGTTCAACATCCTCCTTCAGATCCTCGAGGACGGCCATCTGACAGACGCCAAGGGCCGTCGCGTCGACTTCCGCAACACGGTCATCATCATGACCAGCAACGTTGGTGCGAAGTCACTGCTCAAGGACACCAGCCTGGGCTTCAAGCCGGTCGCGGTCGACCAGACGCGGGCCGAGGAGCAGGTGTACGAGCGCATGAAGGAGAAGGTCCTCGACCAGCTCAAGACCCAATTCCGGCCCGAGTTCCTGAACCGTGTCGACAGCGTCGTCGTCTTCCGGTCGCTCCAGATCGAGCAGATCCGGGTGATCGTCGAGTTGCTCCTGGCCCGGGTGCGCGACCAGCTCCACTCACAGCAGATCGAGCTCGAGATCAGCCAGGAAGCGAAGGACCACATCATCAAGCTGGGCTACGACGTCGACTACGGCGCGCGGCCGTTGCGCCGCGTGATCCAGAGCATGGTCGAGGACCAGCTGGCCGAGGCGCTGCTGACCGGCCGCTTCTCGCCCGGCATGACCGTCCGCGTCGACAAGTCGCCCGATGCCGGCCTGACCATCGAGCCGGTCACCGAGAAGATCCCCGTCGAGGCCGGCGCCTAAGGCGCCCGGGCCCCATGGCCAAACAGGAAAGCCGCTATGTCTGCGGCACCTGTGGCGCTACCAGCCTGCGCTGGGAAGGCCAATGCCGCTCATGCAACGGCTGGAACACGCTTGTCGAGGCAGTGGTCGAGCGGCCCCGCGGCGGCGCGACGCCGGCGCGGCGCAAAGCGGTCGCGGCCCCTGCAGTCGTGGCGCTGAACGAGGTCGCGGCGCACGACTCTGATCGACTCGTCATCGGGTTGCGTGAGGTCGATCGCGTGCTCGGCGGCGGGATCGTGCCCGGCTCGCTGGTGCTGCTCGGTGGTGAGCCCGGCATCGGCAAATCGACCCTCGTGCTGGCGGTGTGCGGTCGCGTCGCGACCGACGAGCGGCGCGTCCTGTATGCAAGCGGCGAGGAGTCCGCGGCCCAACTGAGGTTGCGCGCCACGCGGCTTGACCTGGCTGGCGCGACGGCAATCGACGTTCTCGCGGAAACGTCGGTCGAGCGGATCGTGGCCGCTGCCGAAGCAACCCAGCCCGGCCTGCTCATCGTCGATTCGATCCAGACACTCACCACTGACGAGCTCGACGGGCCCGCCGGCTCGGTCGGCCAGGTCCGCGGCGCTGCCGCGCGGCTCCAGGCGTATGCCAAGGAGAACGCCGTGCCGGTTCTCCTGGTTGGCCACGTGACAAAGGACGGCACGCTTGCCGGGCCAAAAACGCTCGAGCACCTTGTCGATGTCGTGCTGACCCTAGAGGGCGAGCGCTTCAGCGGCCTCCGACTCCTCCGCTCAGCCAAGAACCGCTTCGGCTCGACCGAGGAAGTGGGCGTGTTCGAGATGGCCGGCAGCGGGCTGCTTGAAGTCGCCGATCCCGGCGCCGCGTTCCTCGAAACGGGCTCGCTGGGCGCGCCGGGCGTCGCGGTTGCCGCGACATTGGAGGGCAGCCGGCCGTTGCTCGTTGAGGTCCAGGCACTGGTCGCCCCACAGGTCCATGGCTCGCCGCGGCGTACCGCCGCCGGCATTGATTCGCAGCGGCTCGCCCTGTTGATCGCCGTCCTGGGCCGCCGCGCCGGATTGAGCCTGGCGAGCCACGACGTCTACGCGAGCATCGTCGGCGGGCTGACCGTCGAGGAGCCGTCGCTCGACCTGCCACTTGCCCTGGCGCTTGCCTCGGCGCTGCGCGACCGGCCGATTGCTGCGGGCACCGTTGCGTGCGGCGAGATCGGCCTGACCGGCGAGTTGCGCCCAACCACCAGCCTTGGCCGTCGACTGCGCGAAGCGGCCCGGCTGGGCTTCACCAGGGCGATCGTGCCGCGCAACACTGGCCGCGGCGACGACATCGAGGGCGTGGCCATCGACCTCGTCCGCGTCGGGACGCTACGAGAAGCAATTGCCGCCGCGCTAGTCGAACGGGCTAGGGACGACACGCATCCGATCGCTGTAGCAATAGACGCAGCATGAACAACTTCGTCAGGATCTTCGGTGGCGGCCTGGGCGCGGCAATCGCCGTCACCCTCGCCGGCGGTGCCCACATTCCGCCGCTCGACATGTCTTCGGTCGGCGCCGCGGTGCTGCTCTTTGCCTGGATCGCCGCCTGGGTGTTCATCGGCTACTCGATCCTGCCCTACGTCACCGTCATGCCCGCACGCTGGCTCATCGGCCGCGTCATGACCCTCACCGCCGGCGAGTTCATGTCCGCCGCGGGTGGGCTGATCGTCGGCCTGTTGATCGGTGCCCTTATCGGCCTGCCCATGGCCAACCTGCCCGATCCCTATCGCTGGCTGCTGCCAATCGGCACGGTCGCGGTGACGGGCTTGGGGATGATGGGTCTGACCGTCGCCAAGCGCCAGGACCTGGCCGACGCGCTTCGTTCGGCCGGCGTTTTGAAGCCGCCCACTACCGACACACCTATGGCGCCCATGGAAGGACCTGTTGTCTACGTCGACACCAGCGTGCTGATCGACGGCCGACTCACCGATGTCGTCGCTAGCGGGTTCTTGTGGGGCACCCTTGTTGTGCCGCGCTTCGTCGTCGCGGAGCTCCAGCACATTGCCGACCAGCGCGACCAGCAACGCCGCGCGCGCGGGCGGCGCGGCCTGGAGATCCTGGCCGTGCTCCAGAAGGACCCGCGCGTCGCCGTCGAGCTGTCCGATGAGGATGTTTCGACCGAGACCGAAGTCGACGCGAAGCTGGTCGCGCTCGCGCGGCGACGCGGGGCCGCGATCCTGACCAACGATTTCAACCTCAACCGCGTCGCGCAACTCGACGACGTCCGCGTCCTCAACCTCAACCATCTCGCCAATGCCATCAAGCCGGCGTTCCTGCCGGGCGACACGCTCCATGTGAAGGTCACTGCGCAGGGCAAAGAGCCCGGCCAGGGCCTGGCGTACCTGGACGACGGGACGCTCATCGTTGTCGAGGGGGGCACCGACCTGATCGACAGGGAGGTCGACGTCAGCGTGACGCGCGTCCTTCAGACCGTCGCCGGGCGGATGGTCTTCGCCCAGCCGCGCGCCTGACACGAGCCGCGGACATCGCCCAACGTGACTGAGGGGCAAAGTTCGGCGGGTCGGTTTGCGGACGCCGTCATCGTTGCTGCGGGAGGCTCGACGCGCATGGGGGGCGTCGACAAGATGGCGGAGCTGCTGCTGGGGCGATCGCTGCTCCAGTGGTCGGTCGAACAGATGGCGGCCGCGCAATCCGTGGCGCGAGTCATCGTCGTGGCGCGCGCGGATCGGGTCGCGCAGCTAGCCGCCTTGCCGTGGTTGGCCGGCTCGACGGTTCTTGTGGGAGGGGAGCGGCGCTCTGACTCAGTTCGGGCGGGCGTCGAGGCCGCGACGGGTGATGTGGTGCTCGTCCATGACGGAGCGCGGCCGCTTGCCTCGCCGGCGCTCGCCGATGCCGTAGCGGCAGCCGCGGCGCAGCACGGTGCGGCGGTGCCCGTGCTGCCGGTGGTCGATTCGCTCAAGCGCAACAAGGGCGCGACGCTGGGTCAATCAGTCGAGCGCGACGGCCTCGTGCGCGCCCAGACTCCCCAGGGTGCGCGCCGGCAGTTGCTGCTCGACGCCATGGCCGCGGCCAAAGGCGAGGCGTTTTCTGATGAGGCCGGCCTGCTCGAAAGCCGCGGCATCGCGATCGCCACGGTGCCGGGCGAGCCACAGAACATCAAGGTGACACTGCCGGACGATCTGGAGATGGTCCGCGCGCTGGCGCGAGGAGGCGCAGCGACCAGAGTGGGTCTTGGCCAGGACAGTCACGGGTTTGGGCCGGACATGGGCCTGTGGCTGGGCGGCATCCAGATCGAGGACGCGCCCCGGCTCTACGGCCACTCCGATGGCGACGTGGTCCTCCACGCGATCGCGACCGCCATCCTGTCCGCGACCGGCAACGGCGACCTGGGTCGGCTCTTCCCGGCGTCGGACAAGCAGACGACCGGAATCGCCAGCACCGACCTCCTGCGCGAAGCAGTCGCAACCGCCAACAACTCGGGCTGGGCGGTCGAATCCGTCCAGGTGTCGCTGGTCGGTGCTCGACCCAGGCTCGGTGGCCAGCGCCTCGACGCGATGGCTCAAAATGTAGCGGAGCTGCTGGCGGTCAGCGCGGAGTCGGTGGCCATCAATGCGTCGACCGGCAACCTCAGCGGGGACGAGGGCGCAGGGCGCGTTATTACCGCCACAGCACTGGTGAGCCTTTATCGGCGATGATGCGCGTCCCATGACGCGTCTCAAGCTGACCAACACCCTCGGCGGCGCGCTCGAGGAATTCGCACCGCTCGACCCGAGCAACGTGCGCATGTATTCGTGCGGTCCGACCGTCTATGGCCCCTCGCACGTGGGCAACTTCCGTGCTTTCCTGCTGGGCGATCTCGTCAGCCGCTACCTGCGCTGGTCGGGTTACAAGGTCATGTGGGTGATGAACATCACCGACGTCGACGATCGGATCATTCGCGACCTGGGCGAGAAGGGCGGCACGCTCGACGAGCTGACCGCGCCCAATATCGCGCGTTTCATGGCCGATCTGGGCGGGCTGCGTATTGGGCCGCCCGACGTGCTGACGCGAGCGACGGAACACATTCCTGAGATGGCCGCGCTGATCGCGCGCCTCCTGGCCAACGGCCATGCGTACAAAACGGACGACGGCTCGATCTACTTCCGCATCTCGTCGTGGCCGGCGTACGGAACATTGGCGCGGCTCGAGCCGGGCGCAGCCCGACAAACAGAGCGCGTCGCGGCCGACGACTACGGCAAGGACGACGTGCGCGACTTCGCCCTGTGGAAGGGGACGAAACCCGGTGAGCCCGCGTGGGAAACGGAGATCGGACCGGGCCGACCGGGCTGGCACATAGAGTGTTCCGCGATGAGCATGAAGCAGCTCGGTGAGTCATTCGACATCCACACCGGTGGCGTCGACCTGATCTTCCCGCATCACGAGAACGAGATCGCCCAGAGCGAAGCCGCGACCGGCAAGAAGTTCGTCACGACCTGGTTGCACAACGCGCACCTTCAGCTGAGCGGCCAGAAGATGGCTCGACGCGTTGGCAACATCGCCCGCCCGGCGGATGTCTATGAGGACGGATACACGCCGGTCGAGCTGCGCTACGCGTTGCTGGCGACGCATTACCGCGCGCCGCTGGAATGGGGCGACGACACCCTGGATCACGCCCGTGCCGCGCTTGAGCGGCTGTCGACCGCGGTCGCGGCCCTCGACGCGTACGAAGAAGACAAGGCCGACGATCCCGACCTTCCCGCAGTGCTCGCTTCGGCACGGGCGGCGTTCGCGCTGGCGATGGACGACGATCTCAACGTGTCGGGCGCTTTGGCGGCTGTGTTCGAACTCGTGCGCGACTTGAATCGCCGGGTGGACGTTCGCTCGTTGTCGAGCGCCGATGCGCAGCGCGCCGCCGCGGCGCTGCGCGACCTGGATTCGGTTTTGGGCGTGATCTCCGTCCCGGACACGTTGCCTGATGGCGCGGCCGCGCTCCTGGAGGAGCGCGCGGCGGCACGCGCGGCCAAGGAATGGGCGAAGTCCGATGAGTTGCGCGACACGCTCGCCGCAATGGGCGTGGCCGTGGAAGACACACGCGACGGCCAGCGCTGGCGCGTAGTTGGGAGGGTGTCAGATGGCTGATCGACCACGCGCGCCGCGGCCCGACCGGAGCGGCGGGTCACCTGGCGACCGGTCGCGCGGTCCGCGCCCGGACAACCGCGACCGCCGCCGCGGCAGTCCCGAATGGAAGCCACGCCGCGCTCCGGGCGGCGCTCCGCCGCCATTCCCGGCTCAGGGTGGTGCGGGGCCGCGCCGTGACGGCCCGCGGCCCAGCGAGCGGCCGCAACGCAATTTCGAGGACCGTCCGCGACGCGACTTCAATGATCGACCGCGGCGCGAGGAGGGGGACCGGCCGCGCTTTGACGATCGCCCCAAGCCCGACTTCAGCGACCGGCCTGCCCGCCGCGATTTCGCTGACCGGCCTCCCCACCGCGATTTCGCCGACCGGCCTCCCCGCCGCGATTTCGCCGACCGGC
>JARXKQ010000051.1 GCA_030271555.1 Chloroflexota bacterium
AATCTGCTGGGGCGGATCAACAAGGCCGTGGGCGCGCTCATCATCGAGGCCGGACTGCCTTTTGCGGCCGTCCTTGCGGCGACTGCGGCCGCGGGCGTCCTGGCGCTCGCGGGACGATCGCGGGCGGCCGTGGCAGCGCTCAGCGTCGGGCTGGTGCTCGTTCTGCTGCGCGGTCTGGTTGGGGTCGCTCTTAAGCCACCGATCGATGGGTCGGTTGTGGTCAGCGGCAGCACGCACGAGGCCGTCGTTCTGTCGATCGGCACGCCCGGCGATGGGTTGCAGCGAGCCGTGCTGGAATTGCGGCCGCCGGACGCCGGCCAGCACGTCTATGCCTGGCTGCCGCGGTACCCGCCGGTGTTCGCGGGCGACGTCGTTCGGGTAATCGGGCCGCTTCAACCCGCGCCGACGGATAGCGATTTCGGCGCGTTCCTCGCCCAGAGCGGGATCGACTTCACCCTGCGCTCACGGACGCTCGAGACCGCCGGTTCAGACGGCTCGCCGTTAGCGGCGCTCGAAGGCTTCAGGCGCCAGATCGCGGCACTCATCGCGACGGCCCTCCCCGAACCGCAGGCGGGCCTGGCGACGGCAATGGCGATCGGCCTGCGCGACCTCGTGCCGCGCGACGTCGCCGCCGACTTTCGCGCGTCCGGCTTGAGCCACGTCGTCGCCATCAGCGGCTGGCACATCACGCTGATCGGCGCGGTCGTGAGCGGCGCGCTGGGCGGCCTCACGCGGCGTCGCCGCAGCGTCGTCGTACTCATGGTCATCGCCGCGTACGCCATCCTGGCCGGCGCCTCCCCGAGCGTTCTCCGGGCGGCGGTGATGGCTGGCGTCGTCCTGGTCGCACGCGAATCAGGCCGGCGTGGCGGCGCGCAGGCGGCGCTGGCGCTGACCGTCCTCGCGCTGCTGCTCGTCGACCCGGCGACGATCACCGACGCCGGCTTTCAGCTGTCCGCCACGGCCACAGCCGGTTTGCTCGCCTGGGCGAGCCGCCTGCGCGATTGGCTGGCCGCTCACCTGCCACGAGCCGCGCCCGCCTGGTTGCTCGAGACCCTTGGCGTCTCGCTCGCCGCGCAGGCGGCGACGCTCCCCCTGACGCTGCTCGACTTCGAGCGCGTCTCGCTCGTGGCGCCACTGGCCAACCTGCTGATCGCGCCGTTGGTCGCGCCGTCGATGCTGCTGACAGTCATCGCTCTGATCGCCGGCGCATTAATCACCATGGGCGTGCCCGCGCTGCTCTTCGCGCCGCTGACCTTCGCCTGTTCGCTGGGGATCGGCGCGATGGTGGAGATCGCCCACTTCTGCGCCGCCCTCCCCTTCGCGACGCTCGACGTGCCGCCGCCCTTGAACTATGTCGCCGCAGCCACGACCGCGGTGGTGGTACTTGCGGTCGCTCGCCGCAAACCTAAGCCGGCCGCGCCCAAACCGGAGGCCGCCAAGGCCAAGCCGCAATCCCCGGTCGGCTCGCCCTACCGCCGGATCGGTGCCGCTGGCTCAGTCAGCCTGTGCGTGCTGCTCGTACTGGTCGGCGGCAGCAAGCCGGATGGTCGGTTGCACGTGACCATGCTCGACGTTGGCCAGGGCGACGCCATCCTTCTTCAGGGTCCAAGTGGTGGTCGGATGCTGATCGATACCGGCCCCGATCCGGACCGCCTGCTCATGCTCCTCGACCAGCGCATTCCCACCTGGGACCGCCGGCTTGACGTCGTCGTGCTGACCCACCCGCACGAGGACCACGTCGCCGGGCTGGCGCTCCTCCTGACTCGGTACAAGATCGCCCAGGTGGTCGAGGACGGTATGCATGGCCCCGGCCCCAGCGACGCCGCGTACCGGGCTGAGCTCGCGGCGCAGGGGCGGGCCACACGTGTCGTCGCCGCCGGTGACCGGCTGTGGCTCGACGGGGCGAGACTCGACGTCGACTGGCCGCTCCCCGGCAAAGTGCCGCGCAACCCGCCGGGCAGCGGCAAGGACATAAACAACGCGTCGGTCGTCCTCGAGCTGCACTTTGGCGCGCGCGACATGCTCTTCCCGGGCGATGTTGAGGAAGAGGTCGACCCGCAGCTGCTCGCCGCCGGGCTCGCGCAACGTCTGGGCCCGCAGCTCGACGTCCTGAAGGTCGCGCACCACGGCAGCCGCACGGCGACGACCCAGGCGCTGCTCGACGCGCTTCACCCGCGCATCGCGGTGATCAGCGTGGGCGCGGACAACGACTACGGCCACCCGGCACCGGAGACCATCGCCCGCCTCCACGGCAGCGGCGTCCACGTCTTCCGGACGGATCTCGATGGCTCGGTCGAGATCACCACTGACGGGACCGACTTGCTGGCAAGGACCGACAAGGGCCGACCTCAGCCGACTCCGACTCCCCCGGCGATCCCGCCCGCCGCGTTCGAGCCGCAGCCCGCTC
The DNA here is from genome assembly GCA_030271555.1 of Chloroflexota bacterium. Classification (GTDB taxonomy): domain Bacteria; phylum Chloroflexota; class Limnocylindria; order Limnocylindrales; family CSP1-4; genus JALYGJ01. Next base: position 2,408 of record JARXKQ010000051.1, read on the forward strand.
GCTACCTACAATCGCGCGGATGGCGGTCCCCACGCGCGAAGAGTCCGCACAGATCCTCGTCGGTCTCATCGAGAAGCAGAAGCTGCTCAACCACCTGGCTACGACCGCCGAGGTGTGCGCGTTCATGTGCGCCGCCATCAAGTCGCGCGGCGTGGAGGTGAACAGCGACCTGGCCGAGGGCGCCGCGCTGCTGCACGACATCGACAAGGGGCTGCCGCCGGACGATCCGTACCGCGCGCTGGGGCATGGCGCCGCCGGCGCGCAATGGCTGACCGACCACGGCTACTCAGAGCTGGCGCCCGCGATCCGCGACCACCCGGTCAATGTGATCGGCAACGCCGCGAGCTACGACGAATGGGCGGCATCGCAGAGCCTGGAGGCGCAGCTGGTCGCCTACTCCGACAAGCGCGCCCACCAGGACATCGTGACCCTCGATGAGCGCTTCGAGCGCTGGTTCAAGCGCTACCCCGACAACCCCATGGAGCCCATCGCGTACGAACGGTTCCAGCGACTCGAGCGTGAGCTGTGCGAAATGGCTGGCGTCGCGCCACAGGATGTGAGGCGCCTGGCCTGGGTGAACCAAACGAGCGCGTTCAGGTGACGACCGCACCGCTCGCGTACTTCTGGGGCGAGGACGCGTGGTCGATCGACCGCGCGGCGCGCGACTACCGCGCGGCCCTCGAGGCAGAAGCCGGGTCGGCGTTCGACGTGTGGCGCGCATCCAGCGACGACGATGATGGCGGCGGGGACAGCGGTGGCGCCAGTGACGGCATGGCCAAGAAAAAGGCGCGCGTCCTGGACGAGATCGGGCAGCACATCGCGACCGCAACCCTGTTCGGCGGTGGGACGCTGGTCATCGTCCGCCAGCCCGGCTGGCTCCTGCGCGAAAGCGCCAGCCGCGAGCGCCTGTTGAAGATGACGACCGAGGTCGCACCGGGCAACGCCCTGTGCTTTGCCGAACTTCTCGCGCAGGGTGGCAAACCGACCGTGCCGTCAACAGAGATGCGCAACACCATCGAGGCGCTGGGCGGCCAGGTGCGCGAGTTTCAGGCGCTCAACGCCGCGCGGATGGAGGGCTGGATCGGCGAGCGCGCGCGCGAGCTCGACGTGACGCTGGGCCCCGGTGCCGCGCGGCTGCTCGCCGAACGGGTGGGCGCGTACGTGCGCGAAGGTGATGTCGATCGGCGGCGCATGAGCGAGCTCGCCAACGCCGAGCTCGAGAAGCTGGCCCTTTACCGCCCAGGCGGAACGGTCACCCGAGACGACATCGATGCGCTCGTCGGCGAGGCCGTGCCCGGCTCGACCTGGGCGTTCCTCGATGCCCTGGGCAATCGCAGCACCGCGATGGCCACGAGTCTTGCCGCGCGACTGATCAACGAGGCGACGCCGATGCCGGTGTTGATCACCCAGATCCACCGCCGGTTGCGCGACCTGATCATCATCCGCGACCACCTCGCCGCGGGCACCAAGCCAGCGGACATCGTGCGCGAGCTGAAGATGCAGCCGTTCCGCGCGCAGAAGCTCTCCGAGCAGGCGCGCAGCTGGAGTCAGTCCGAGCTCGACGACGCGTTGCAGGATCTATACGAGATCGACCTGTTGACCAAGGGCATTAGCTCCGATGGCTCGCCCCATTCAATGAGCGAGGACAAGTCGAGCCTGGCGCTGCTCGCGTGGATCGGCGGGCACGCCAACCTGAGGAGGAAGGTTGGCGTTGGAGAGGCGAGAGCGGAGAGTCGGAGCCGCTAAGTCGGCCCCGGAGGGAGCGAGAGGGCGGGCTAGTAGTCCGCGCTCGACCAGGCTTCGGAAACGAGCACCTGGTCGGTTTCGATCGCGAATGTGCAGCGCCCATCGGGGATTTCGAGCAGCTCGATCAGGTCTGGATCGAGGTACAGCTGCTGGCACTTTTCGCACAGGCTCGCGGGAATGCCAAAGAAGTAGCGCTCGTCGCCGTCCGCCAGTCGGAAGGTGGTATCGAAGCGCGAGCTGATCAGGCTGCGCGAGCAGGCTGGGCAGATATTTCCGACGCGAGTCATGCACCGACTCTAGGTACGGTCTGGTGCACTCCACATGACTCGTAGGTACCTATCCCCACCGCCGGATGGGGTACGCATATCTACTGCAGGCGAACCAGCAGCGGCGCGGCGGCCCAGAGCTTTTCGAGCTGGTAGTAGTCGCGCTCCGGCGGCGCCATGACATGGACGATGACACTGCCGAAGTCGATCAGCATCCAGTGGGCGCCCGATGATCCTTCCCGACCGACAGGCTTGATGCCCTCATCCCGCAGTGCCGCCGCGATGCCGTCGACGATGGCCCCCAGCTGGCGTTCCGACTGACCCGAGCAGATGACGAAATAGTCGGCGAGGGTGGTCAGGCCACCAATCTCCAGCAGCACGATGTCCGACGCCTTCTTGTCCGACGCGAGCTCCACGATGCGCCGCGCGAGGGTCAGCGCCTCCGCGGCGCCTGAGTCGCTGGACTTGGGCACAGGCTTGCGCCGGCGGGGCAGCCCCGACCGGATAGGCGTGGGCTCGGGCAGCTCCTCGATAACTGGTTCGTCGGTGGTCTTCTTGCGCGGCACAACTACTCCCTGTAGAGGTGATGTTCGCCGATGTACGCCGCCACGGCAGCCGGCACGAGGTAGCGGATGGATTTGCCGGCGGCGACTCGCGCGCGAATATCGGTCGCGGAGTTGCCTAGCCGGCTCGTCTGGACGAGGCTGAAGCGGTCGTGGCGGCCCGGGAAATGGGCGGCCAACCAGTCGGGCGTGATGTCGGCAAAACCCAGCCGGTTGACGACAGCGATCTGGGCGAGCTCGAGGATGCGCTCCATGTTGCGCCACGTAGTGGGCATCAGCGCAGCAGTCTCGGCGGACACGATGAGCACGAGACTCGGGTTCGATTCATGCGCCGCCATCACTTCAAGAGTGTCGACCGTGTAGCTGGGCTCGGACCGATCGATCTCGTAGCGGCTCACCGCGAATGCCGGGTTGTCGACGATGGCGCGCTCGATCATGCGCAGCCGGTCCGGGGCCGGGGTCTGGGGCGCGTCGCGATGGACCGGCTGCCCGGCGGGAACGAACAAGACGGCCGCGAGATCCAGCTCGTCGCGCGCCTGCTCGGCCATCGCCAGGTGGCCGTAATGGATGGGGTCGAAGATGCCGCCCAGGATCCCCCAGCGCTGATCGCTCACGCGTCCGCGTCCCATTCGAGCTCGACCTTGCCGATCCGGACGATGTCGCCACTCACGACGCCCGCCTTGGCCAACTCGCGCTCGACGCCCAGGCGGGCGAGGTCGCGCTGGAAGCGATCAGCAGATTCAGGGTTGTCGAAGTTCGTCTGCGCAGCAAGGCGCTCGATGCGCCGACCGGCAACGCGGTACGCGCCGTCTTCGCGAGTGACTTCAAACGCGTCGGGGCCGGCTTCAAAGCGATGGATGACGACGCCGGCTGGCTCCGTTGGCTTAGCGAGCGTCGCGGCATCCGGCAGCAGCTGGGCCAGGGACGCGATCAGCTTGTCGATGCCCGTGCCGGCGTCGGCCGAGATGGCGACGAACGGGATGCCGTCCTTGGCGCGGCGCTTGGCGAACGCGGCCCGGTTTTCCACGCCGGCGGGCAGATCGATCTTGTTGCCGATCACCAGGCTGACCTTGTCGAGCAGTTTGGGGTCGTGCGCTTCCAGCTCGTCACGGATGACCTGGTAGTCGCGCTCGGGATCCGCTGAGGCGAGGTCCACGACGTGGCCCAGCAGGCGGTTCCGCGAAACATGGCGCAGGAAGGCATGGCCCAGGCCGGCGCCGGCGCTCGCGCCTTCGATCAGCCCGGGCATGTCGGCGATGGTGACGCGCCGCTCGTCCGCTGGATCGGCGACGGCCAGATCGAGCACGCCCAGATTGGGGCTGAGCGTCGTGAACGGGTATGAGGCGATCGCAGGGTTGGCGGCGGACAGCGCGGCCAGCAAGGTTGACTTGCCCGCGTTGGGCAGCCCGACCAGGCCCACGTCGGCGATGAGCCGCAGCTCCAGCTGGATGCGCCGCTCCTCGCCGGGCTCGCCCTTCTGGGAATGCGTCGGGGCGCGGTTGATCGAGGTGGCAAAGTGAACGTTGCCCAGGCCGCCACGACCGCCGCGCGCGATCATGAGGCTCTGCTCGCGCGAGACAAGATCGGCCAGCAGATCGCCGCTCCGGGCGTCTCTCACGACGGTCCCGGGCGGAACCTTAAGCTGCAGATTCAGGCCCGCTTTGCCATGACGCTTGGAGCCCTCGCCGCGGCCGCCATGGCCCGCGCGGAACTGGTGCTTGAACCTGTAGTCACGCAGCATCGTCTCGCCCGCGTCCACCACCAGGTATATCGATCCGCCGCGACCGCCATCGCCGCCGTCAGGCCCGCCGCGCGGCACGTGCGCCTCGCGTCGGAAAGAGGCGGCGCCGTCCCCGCCATTACCGGCGGTGACTGTGATCGTGACCTCGTCCAAAAACATCAGCCTGAATCCTAGTCGCGGCCAAAACGCTGAACGGACCGCCGCCGTGAGGCAACGGTCCGTCTGATCTGGGTTTCTTGGGTCGGCGAGTGCATCCGACCGGATCGGGTTGCTACTTGGCCGCCTCTTCGACCGCGGCCGCCCTGGTCAGCGAGGCCAGGAACTCGGCGTTCGAGTTCGACTTCGAGAGGCGGTTGAGCAGCAGCTCGATGCCCTCGTTCGTCCCAACGGCGGACAGCATGCGGCGCATCGTCCAGACCATCTTGAGCGTGCCCTCGTCGAGGAGCAGCTCCTCGCGCCG
>JARXKQ010000052.1 GCA_030271555.1 Chloroflexota bacterium
GTTCGGCGCCGCTGCCCCCACCGGCAATGCCGTCCGGTCGAACTGGGCCTCCGGCAACACGCCGTACGGCATCTACTGCGACGGCTCCGGAACCTTGAACACGGTCACCGGGAACAGCGGCACCCACAGCGGCTGCTGACGACTTCGCATCGGCTGCCGACCAGCGGCACAAACGCCCCCGGCACCGCGCGGGGGCGTTTCCACGTCCCTTGTCAAAGGTCGCAGGTCTCGGCCCCCCAAGGGGGTCGCCACTCGCGTTGAACGCCGCCAAGGAGTCCCGGCCGCCCGCACTCGGGCCTGTCTCCCGGCGGTCCACGCCGCGCCCCACGTCCCGTCGCCGGTACCATGGACGTCCCGTGACGACCCTCGCGCCGAACGATTTCACGCATCTCCACGTCCATTCGGAGTTCAGCCTGCTCGATGGCCTGGGCCGGATCAGCGAGATGGTCGACCAGGCCAAGACCCTCGGCTTTGACTCACTCGCGATCACCGATCACGGTGCGCTATACGGCGCAGTCGCCTTCTACCAGGCGTGCAAGGCGGCGCAGATCAAGCCCATCATCGGCGTGGAGACGTACGTCGCGCGCCGCTCCATGGCCGATCGAGAGGGCAAGGCCGATGCCCAGCCGTATCACCTGATCCTGCTCGCCAAGGACTGGACCGGCTACCAGAACCTGTGCCGCATCGTCACTGACGCGCACATCGACGGCTACTACTACAAGCCGCGCATCGATCGCGAGTACCTCGCCAAGCATTCGCAGGGTTTGGTCGGGCTGAGCGCGTGCCTCAACGGTGAGGTGGCGCGCGCCCTGGAGAGCGGCGACCAGGACGAGGCCAAGCGCATCGCTGGCTCGTACGTCGACATCCTGGGCAAGGGCAACTTCTTCTTCGAGCTCCAGGACCACGGGCTGCCCGAGCAACGCCGGCTCAACGAGCAGCTCATCAAGCTCGGCCCGCAGCTGGACATCCCGCTCGTTGCGACGAACGACCTGCACTACGTTCGGCGCGAGCAGAGCGACGCCCACGACGTGCTGCTGTGCGTCGGCACCGCAGCCAACCTGGACACACCGGGCCGGATGCGCTTCGAGTCGAGCGACTTCTACCTCAAGAGCGCGGCCGAGATGGCTGCCCTCTTCAGCGACCAGCCCGAAGCGATCGCCAACACCCGGCGCATCGCGGAGATGGTCGATCTGGAGCTGCCTTTTGGTCAGCTTCGCCTGCCCGACTTTCCCGTCCCGGCCGGCCACACGGTCGAGTCATGGCTGCGCAGTGAATGCGAGCGCGGCCTGAGGGAGCGCTACGGCGACATCACTGAGCCACTCCAGAAGCGGCTCGACTACGAGCTGGGCGTCATCATCTCGATGGGCTACGCGGGCTACTTCCTGATCGTCGCCGACTTCGTGCGGTTCGCGCGCGAGCAGGGCATCGCCACCACCTGCCGCGGCAGTGCGCCGGGCTCGATCGTGACCTACACGCTGAAGATCACGCCGGTCGATCCCATCCACTACGAGCTGCCATTCGAGCGCTTTCTCAACCCCGACCGCGTGACCATGCCCGATATCGACGTCGACTTCGAGGACGCGCGGCGTGACGAGGTCATCCGCTACGTCACGCAGAAGTACGGCAGCGACCACGTGGCTCAGATCATCACCTTCGGCACGATGCTCGCCCGCGCTGCCATACGCGACGTCGGCCGTGTGCTGGGCCTGGGTTACGGCGAGGTCGATCGCATCGCCAAGGCGGTGCCCAACCAGCTCGGCATCAAGCTCGAGGAGGCGCTCGAAACCTCACCGCCGCTGCGCGAGATGCGCGACGCGGATCCCAAGGTCAAGCGGCTGCTCGAGCTCGCCCAGCAACTCGAGGGTGTGGCGCGCAACGCGTCGACCCATGCCGCCGGCGTAGTCATCAGCCGCGAGCCACTGACCGAGTTGATGCCGCTCCAGCACGCGACCAACTCGGACGGCCTGATGACCAAATACGAGATGCATGGAGTCGAGGCGCTGGGCCTGTTGAAGTTCGACTTCCTGGGCCTCGCCAACCTCACCATCCTGCGCCAGGCCGTGGACCTGATCAGGACTGAGCGCGGCGTCGACATCGACATCGACAACCTGCCGCTCGAGGACGCCAAGACATTCGAGCTGCTCGCGTCGGGCGAGACGACCGGCGTCTTCCAGCTTGAGTCACCCGGCATGCGCCGCTACGTCAAGGAGCTCCGACCCACGTCGGTGCTCGACCTCGCCGCGATGGTGGCGCTCTTCCGCCCGGGGCCCATGGACAACATCCCGGCGTACATCCGGCGCAAGCACGGCCAGGAGCCGGTCACCTACCTGCACCCGCTGCTCGAGCCGTATCTCAAGAAGACGTACGGCATCTTCGTCTACCAGGAAGACATCATGGCCGCGGCCATCGCGCTGGGTGGCTTCACAGGACCAGAGGCGGACACCCTGGGCTACGCCATCCGCAAGAAGAAGCGCGACGTCCTCCAGGCGCAGAAGTCCAAGTTCGTCGAACGCGCGGCGGAGCGGGGCGTCCCGCCGCAGACCATTGATGCGGTCTTCAAGGCGTTCGAGCCATTCGAGCGCTACGGCTTCAACAAGGCCCACGCCACCTGTTATGGGCTGATCGCCTACCAGACCGCGTATCTCAAGGCGAACTACACGGTCGAGTACATGACGTCGGTTCTGACCGCGGTGCGCGACACCGGTGACAAGGTCGCCGCGGCCATCGCCGAGTGCCGCCGCCTTGGTATCGCGGTCCTCCCGCCGGACGTCCACAGGAGCAACCTCGACTTCTCGGTCGAGGGCGAGTCGACCCGTTTCGGCATGCTCGCGATCAAGAACGTTGGCCACGGCGCGATCGAATCGATCGTCGCGGCGCGCAACGAGGGCGGCGCGTTCCGGTCGCTGGCCGATTTCTGCAACCGCATCGACCTCCGCCTGGTCAACCGGCGCGTACTCGAGTCGCTCATCAAGGTTGGGGCGCTCAATACCCTGGGGCACCCGGCGCAGCTGCTGCTCGCGCTCGACGATGCGCTGGCGGCCGGGCAGGCCGCGCAACGTGATCGGCTCACCGGCCAGGTATCGCTGTTTGACACGTCGCCTGATGCCGGCACCCCGCTTGAGCGGCCGCTGCCGGACAACATCACAGAGGCAGCACCGCGCGAACGGCTGCGCTGGGAGAAGGAACTGCTGGGGCTGTATCTCTCCGACCATCCTTTGGGTGAGCTGGCCGGGACGATCGGTGAGTTTGTCAACGCTTACTCGGGCCAAATGGGCGAAGAGCTCGACCAGCAGCGCGTCTGTGTCGGCGGTGTCGTCACCGGGGTCCGGCGCGTCATCACCAAGTCGCGCGCCACGATGGGTGTGGCGACGCTTGAGGATCTGCAGGGGACCATGGAAGTCATCGTGTTCCCCAAAGTGTTTGAACAAACGGAAGCGACCTGGGCCGAGGACGCGATCCTGCTCGTTGCCGGCCGCGTCGACCACAAGGGCGACGAGACGGTTTTGCTCGCCGAGGCCGTGTGGACCTGGGAGGAAGCCAGCGCCATGGGCGCACCGGAATTTGCGCGGCGTGTGGGAGCGCTCGAGCGTGGTCGCCGGTCAGGCGGGCGCTTCAATAATGCCGCGAATGGCAGCTCCAACGGCAACGGCCACGCCACGTCCGCGCCAGTTCCAGTAGGACCGGGCACGAATGGTTCGGCGGCCAGCGATGCGGCGCGGGCTGTCCGCACCGTGCCGCTCGTGTCCCCGTTGCGCGGCGGAGCGGTCACCGGCACGATCGCCGTGGCGTTCGCCAAGGCCGCGGCGGCCACGGGCGCGGCACCGGCGACAGACATTGCGCTTGCCGATGACGAGCCCGCCATGACCGAAGAAGTGGTCGCTCAGCTGGTCGCGGCCCAGCAGGCGCCGACGCTACCGGTGGAGGCCGCGGCCGGACAGGTGTTGCACGTCACCTTCGAACAGGGCACGCAGGAACAGGTCGCGGCGGCAATGCGTGAGCTGCGCGAGATCGTCCACGCCCGGCCCGGCGACACCCCATTGGTGCTGCATATCCCCGCGGGCGGCGGCCGTGTTCAACGTATGGAGTTGCGCGTGGGCGTCGCCTATGACACCGAGCTGCTGGGGATCGTCACCCGCCGGCTAGGGCCGCGAACAGTGAGGCTGAGCCTGGTCTAGCGCTGCTGGCTGGGCGGCTGATCCTCGGGACCCGGCACCAGAAACTGCTCTTCGCAGCTTGAGCACTTGAAGATCCGACCCTTGCTCCACGCCCGCTCGGGGTCACCTTCGGCACTGTCGTGAGCAGGGTTGACTTCTTCCATGTCCGCCCATTCTTCGCCGCCGTGCCAATGCCTGGGGCGCCTGGTGAGATCGAAAGCTGAGGACTGAAACACGACGGACTTCCTCCTGGACGGATAGGAGGGCAAAGATAGAGGCTGGACGGTGGTCCGACCAGCCTCTACCAGAGCTAATGCTGTTCGGTCGTCAGACGGTGCTTCGTCCGGACAACAGGTTGAAGAACAGGATGATCACCGCGACCACCAACAGCAGGTGAATGAGCCCGGTTCTAGGACTCATCCGAACTCGATGCTCTCGTAGCAAGGGGTTGCATTTGGTCGCGCCTGCTATAGAACATCCGTGCGATACTACGGCCGTCCCGTATATTCGACGTGGTACGCGGCGGTGGCGAAATGGCAGACGCGATGGTTTCAAAAACCATTGTCCGAAAGGATTTGTGGGTTCGACTCCCTCCCGCCGCACCATCAGATGAGCTTCTACGGCCTCTCTGCCAGGCGACACCATCGGATCCCATCAGGTGTGTGGACGATCGTGGTCTGGGATCGTCCTACGCCTATTTGCTCGGGCTCTACCTTGGCGACGGGACGCTTGCCAGATCGGCCCGTGGCGTCTGGCGCCTCCGGATTTTCCAGGACAGCCGATACACGGCGTTGATCGACGCTTGTGCCGGAAGCATTAGCGAGGTCTCGGGTAACAATGCCGCGACATACCGCCGCGACGGCTGCACAGAGATCTACAACTTCTGGAAGCACTGGACGTGCCTGTTTCCGCAGCACGGTCCCGGGCCAAAGCACCTGAGACGCATAGTTCTGGAGGCTTGGCAACGGCTACTTATCGAGCGATATCCCAAGGAGTTCGTAAAGGGTCTGATCCATAGCGACGGATGCCGCGTGACCAATACCGTCCGTCATTCCACGGGCAAGTCCTATTCGTATCCCAGGTACTTCTTCACCAACCATTCGGACGACATTCGGGAACTATTTGCCTGGGCCTGCGGTCTGATCGGAGTTGACTCCCGCCCGAACAACCGCTGGAACATCTCGGTGGCCAAGCGCGCAAGCGTGGCCATCCTCGATGAGTTCGTCGGACCAAAGAGCTGATCAGCGCGAGGGCAGCGGGTCTGTCGCTGCTAGACTCGGGCGCGGTTTAGGGCGCCTGGGGGACTTCGTATCCGTGAGGGAGATGGTCGACGCGACGCCGTCTGATTCGTTGTCCGGCGTCGACCCCGCAGCCGGGGCCGCTGACGCCCACATCCGCCACGTCGTAAAGCCCAACGACGCCCTCCAGCATGCCCGCGACAAGGCCATTGTCGAGCGCGCCATCGGCGGCGACCTCGAGGCGTTCAACGAGATCGTGCTGCTCTACCAGGACTACCTTTTCGCGCTCGTGGTGCGCGTCGTACGCGACCGCGAATCGGCCGCCGATGCCGTCCAGGAAGCGCTGTTCTCGTGTTACCGCAACCTCGACCGTTTCCGGGGCGACTCATTCCGTTCGTGGCTGACGCGCATTGCGCTCAACGCTGCCACCGACGTGTTGCGCTACCGCAAGCGCCGGCCGGCCGACCCGTACCCGGAGTGGGAAGACGACGCATGGCAGCCGCCGACCGGTGAGGAGGCCTCGCCCGAGCGGAGTGCCATGAAGCGCCACACCCAGCGCGTCCTTTCTGAGGCGCTCGCCGAGATCACCTCGGATCAGCGCACGGCGATCGTCATGTACGACGTGGAGGGTTTCGACTATCAGGAGATCGCCGATATCACCGGCGTTTCGCTGGGCACAGTCAAGTCACGCATCCACCGCGGTCGCCTCGCTTTGCGCGATTTGCTCGGCGACAGCATGGAACTGCTAAGGGAGTAGAGGCGTCAGATGGCCGTGCCCAATAGCCGCTCCCTTTCCGCCGAACACCGCCGCCACGATCGTTTGCTCGTGGCGCGTTTTGCCGCCGGCGACGCCATCGGCGCCCAGGAACATGAGGCGCGCGACCTGGTTCGGCGCTGTTCCGAATGTGCCGCTCTGGCGGCCGACATAACCGCCATCTCCACCTCGGTCGCGCAGATGCCTGCGGCGCCGCGCTCGCGCGACTTCCGCCTTACCAGCGACCAGGCCGCGCGGATGCGTGGCTCGCGATTGGATCGCTGGCTGCGCACTATCAGTGGATCCGGCTGGGCCACCGTCCGGCCGCTCGCCGCGGTCGCACTTTCAGTCGGCCTGGTCATGAGCGTCGTCGGCGCGCTACCCATTCTTGGCGCCGCCGGGACCGGTGCGCCGGCCGACACTTTCTTTGCCGCGATCGCGCCTACGCCTGTCGCACCCGGATCAACCAGCGGGACCCGTATCGATAGTCCGAGCACCGGCCCCGGTGCGGCGCCCACGCCCGGTCAGGTCGCCGTCCTTCCGCCTGTTGGTGGCGCCTCGGAATCGACGGCGGATAACAACATCAATCAGGCCTACGTGCCTACTGCGGCGGCTGTGCCGCCGGATGGCAACCAGATCAATACAGCTCCAGAGCCAACGAGCGCGACCAAGGCTGGCACGGACAACAATCTGTCGCGGCCGCTGCCCGGCACGAACTCCGGCTTGCGCGACACGATCCTGCTGGCTGGCATCCTGGTGACGCTCGTTGCCCTGTTCGTCCTGGCGGTGCTGTACGCCGCGCGCCGCCGCTACTACGACCCGTTGCTGCGCTGATCCTGCGAGCGGCGTGCTCGCGCCGCCTCATAGGCCATGTCGACGATCGCCTCGCGGTCGTCCGGCTCAACGTCACGCAGTAGCCCACCCAGGTAAGCCTGAAGCCGGGTGCGCGTGCCGTACCAGTGGCCCAGCATTGCTGCTGCTATGAGTAGCGGCAGCTCGCTGGCAAGCAGATGGCCAATCAGCCC
>JARXKQ010000053.1 GCA_030271555.1 Chloroflexota bacterium
CGCCTATGCCCATCTGTGGACACTGCAACAACAGGAAGAACGGGAACAGCCGCTCACTCTTCGATGACAGCGAGAGGCTCATCACCTGGACGCCCTTCTCGACCGCGTACTCAAGGCCGCGCAGGAAGGCGACGCCCTTACCTTTGAGGTCGGCACCGAGCACCCGCACCGAGTAGATCTCCACTTCTGGTGCCAAGCCCACGATGATCCCCGCGCAGGCAGTGCCGTGGCCGTACAGGTCGACCGGGTCGTCGGGAACGACGGTTGCCTCTTCGTCGACGATCTCGATTGCCACCGACTCGACCAGCCGCCCCTGAACGACGGGATGGTTCCCCTCCACGCCGGAGTCGAGGATCGCGACCTTCACGCCACTGCCGGTCGCGCCGCCCCACGCCCAATCACGGTCGAGCTGTCGTAGTGCGGCCGCGCGGACGAGGTTGTGCCGCTCCCCCTCGGTAAAGGGCTCAGTCCACGCCGGGAGATCGAGATCAGGCAAGTCGCGACCGGCGCTTGGGCTGAGGGATATCGGTGAGACTGATATGAACGCCCTTAGATCGGCCTAAGCGGGCCTTTCCAGCAGTCGACGAGCGCGAGCATGTGCGAATGGGCGCCGACGACCCGGCGCTAAGGCGCTGCAAAGCCATCTGTATCAGCCACACGAATATCGCCGTCGCCTAGACGCTGCGGCGGCTGCGCGAGGCGTGCGTCGCGAGCACGTCGAGGATGTCGGACACGATGCGCAGCTCGCGGTCGGACAGGTCGCGCATGCGGGCGACGCGGTCGACAAGCACCCAGAAGGGCGCGTCGGGATCGGTGTCGAGCTCAACGGTGGCGGCCGAGATCAGGGTGTCGAGCTGCTCGTCGGACACGTCCTCGCCGCCAACGCCGGCCAGCGCCGCGCGCAGCAACCGTTGGCTGTCGCGCTGCACGCGGGCGGCGCGGATTGCCGCGGCCGCCTGGCGCGCGAAGACCGCGAGCAGCTCCATGTCGCGCAACGAGAAAGTCGGAGAGGTGTGCTTGTCGAGCACCTGCAGCACGCCCACGGTCGTCTCCGCATCGTTCAGCGGTACAGCGGCGATGGAGCGCGGGACGTAGCCGGTCTTCTCCGCGGTGGCTTTGTCGAAGCGGGGATCGGACAGGACGTCAGAAAGTGCCAGCGGCTGGCCGGTCGAAAAGACGTAGCCGACGATGCCCTTCGATGGCGGCACGGACAGGCCAATCGCGCCCTGGCCCTGCGCGCCGGCGGCGACGCGGAATTCGAGCCGGTCCGGGTTGCGCTCGAACAGCGCAATCGACGACGCCTCGGCCTCGAACAACATGACCGTCGCCTCGACGATCGTCTGGAGCAGTGCCTGCTCGGCGTCCGCGTCCAGGCGGCGGGCAACAGAAGACCGCCGCGCTGCTTGGCGCAAGGCCTGCAACGCGGCGGTCAGGCCGGGATCGCTCATCCCGGTAGGGAGGTCAGTGGGTTAAGGCTTGTGTGCGTTCGAGGCACCCAGGTTCTTGGCGTTCGATGCGCCCAGCGTCTTGGAGTGGCCCTCGACGTCATCGTCACCGGCGGCGCCGAGCGTCTTGGCAGACGAGCTGCCGTACGTCTTGGCGTTGGAGGCGCCCAGGTTCTTGGCGCTCGATGCGCCCATCGTCTTGGCAGACGACGCACCCAGCGTGTGGGCGTGGCCCTCGACGTCATCGTCGCCCGTCGCGCCGAGTGTCTTGGCAGACGAGCTGCCGTACGTCTTGGCGTTGGAGGCGCCGAGGTTCTTGGCGCTCGACGCGCCCATCGTCTTGGCGGATGAGGCGCCCATCGTCTTGGCAGACGACGCGCCCAGGGTATGGGCGTGGCCCTCGGTATCCTCGTCGACCGGGGACACGTTCAGGCTCTTGGCACTGGGTCGGAAGATCTTGGCCGGCTTATCCAGCTTGCTCACTTTGGTTAATACCTCCCTGTGGGTTGACTTGCCATTCTGTGTTGGCTGGCCGTCCTGTTCGGCTGGTTTGAAGACTCACGCACGGCGGTGGCCCCGGCAACCGACGAGCGGACACACTCACTGTCGAATATCCGACAGCATGAGTGTCCTGCGAGCGCAGGTCTAGTCCCGATTGCCCCATCAGCGTTCGGCGCGCCGGGCCAGCTCATCGGCGTCGGTGATGAAAAGCGCATCGGGATCGATCCGGATGAGGCCGTCGTCGACCAGTTCGGACAGAAGCCGGTTAACGCTCTGGCGGGTGCCCCCGATCATCGCCGCGAGGTCCGACTGGGTATAAGGCCAGTCAAGCTTGATCTCACCGGTCGCGCCGGGCGCCGATTCGCTGGCCAATCGGCTGAGGCGCATCGCGAGGCGGCCGGCGAGGTCGAGGAAGTGGAGCTCCTCCACGTGGCCGGTAAGGCGGCGCAGCTCATGGGCGAGGCCCGCCAGGAGCGCGTCGCGCAATCCGGGCAGCGTGTCGAGCAGCTCAATGAAGACGGGCCGCGGCAGGACGAGTGTGTCCGCCTGATCAAGTGCCGCGGCAGTCGCGGACCGCGACGCACCATCGAGCAGTGCCAGCTCGCCAAAGAAGTCGCCCGGACGGAGCGTCGCGATGATCGCCTCGTCACCCTCAGCTGAGGGCAGCAGGATCTTCACCGCGCCGGCGGCGACGATGTGCAGAGCGTCACCGGGGTCGCCCTGATGGAAGATCACCTCGTTGCGCCGGAACCGTCGCCGCCGCAACCGCTGGGCAAGCGACTCGAGGATGTTGCGCGACGCGTGCTCGAAGAGCGGACAGCGCGCGAGCGCATCAACAGCGAAGTTGTCGTCCATGCCTATGAGGCCTCACCGGCGGCGCTTACTGCACCACGGTGAATGTCGAGCATCGTATAAGTCAAGCCCGACCCAGATTCGACGAGCTCCAGGAAGGCGGGTCCGTCGAGCGCCACGAGCGTGCAGTCGGTCAAGGCGATGACGGTCGCGGTGCGTGGGACCCGCGAAAGCAGCCCGATCTCACCAAAGAACTCCGTGGGACCCATCTGGCGCAGCAGGTGGCTCGCGCCGCTGGCATCGACCTGGGTGACCTCCACGCGGCCACTGTTGATTACGTAGAAGAGGTCCGCGGCGTCGCCCTGCCCGATGATCGTGGCACCCTGCTTGAAGTCGCGCAGGGTGGCCCGGCCCATCGCCCTCTCCATGCGCGCCGGCGGCAGGCCGGCGAACAGCGCCACTTCGGCCAGCCGCTCGCGGGCGTCCTTGGCGGGTTGCTGGATGGCATAAGTGCCCAGCATCAACAGGCTGACGACGCCAGCGATGGCGATTGCCACGCCCGAAACGAGCAGGACGAGCGCGGCCTGGCCCGAGGCGATGATCGGGATCGCGAATGCGCCCGCCGCGTAGAAGAGCACGTAGGCCGTGTCGATGAGGCCCAGCGCGCGGCCGCGCACGGCGTCGGGCACGATCCGTTGGAGCAGCGTCGTCATGACGATCTCGACCAGCAGCGCACCGGCCGACGCGAAGCCGAGTGCAGCGAGCGCCAGGGCGAAGTCGGGCACGTAGCCCAGCAGCGCGAGGCCTACGCCCAGCGCGGCGGCCCCCAGCACCATTGGCGGGCCTTGGCGGCGGCGCAAGACCAAGGCGCTCGCCACCAGCGCGCCCAGGAGGCCACCGACGCCGATCGCCGAGTTGAGCAGACCGGTCCCGGTCGCTTCGTCGATGTGGAAGATCTGGACCGACAGGATCACGGTGATCACGCCCATTCCGCCCCAGACAAAGCCGACCACCACGTTGAGCACGGTCAGCCCCAGCAGCGGGCGTGAGATGGGGCCCAGGGCTTCTCGTAGGCCGATAGATGTGGCCGGTTTGGCCGACTCGGCCGACTTGGTCGATTCAACCGACTCGGCCGACTCCTGCGCTGCGTTGGCATCAGGCTTCTTGGATGGCAGCCCGTACAGGACCACCGCTACCACCGCGAAGGTCAGTGCGTTCAATAGGAACGCGACGACCAATGAGCCCAGTGTCAGCAGCAGGGCCGCTACCGCCGGGCCAATGAAGAAGGCGAGGCTCACGAGGCTCGACCAGGCGCTGTTCGCCGGGCCCAGCTCCGATTCATCGCGCGTGAGCGAGGGCAGGTACGCCCCGAGCGCAGGCCCAAAGAACGCCGAGAAGCAGGTCGCGGTGATCGCCAGGGCGACGATGATCCAGATCGACATCTGCAGGTAAACCGCGGCCGCGATGACCAGCATCAGCAAGCCGCGGACGATGTCCGTGACAAGCAGAATCCGGCGCCGGTCAAAGCGGTCGGCGACGATGCCAGCCGGGATCGACAGCAGCACGTACGGCAGGATGCGCGCGGCGCCGATGACGCCCAGGGCGACCGTGTCGCCGCCGGTCGCGTCCCACACCAGGACGAGCAGGGCGACCAGGTAAAGCCAGTCGCCGATCGAGGAGACGAACTCGCCGAACAGCAGCCTGGTGAGATTGCTGTTACCCAGCACCCGCCGGTAGGCGGCGATTACTCCCATCGTCCCTCTCACTCGGCGGGCGGGCGCCCGGTGTCGGCAACTTTACAGGTGGCCTGTCGGCTCGCGCGTTGATCTTCTACCCGCGTAAAGTGATCCTGAGCCCAGTTCGGTCAAGCAAAACCGTAGCCACTCACAGGGAGATCGAGATGAAGCAAGACAAGACCAAGGCGAAGGGCACGAAGAAGACGACGACGACGAGCGACGACGACACGTCGGGTCACGCGCATACGTTGGGCGCATCGTCAGCCAAGACGATGGGCGCATCGAGTGCCAAGACCATGGGTGCCTCGAGCGCCAAGAACCTGGGCGCATCGTCAGCCAAGACGTACGGCTCATCCTCAGCCAAGACGCTCGGCGCCGTCGGCGACGACGACACCGAGGGCCACAGCCTGCTGCTGGATACCGACTACTACATCCAGCGCAAGTCGCGCGATGCGGAGATCGAGCGCGAGGCGCGTGAGCGCCGCCAGACGAAGGAAGCTCGCAGCAACAAGCCCGAGCGCCGCTAACCACCAACTCGGGGAATCGAAAGGCCGGGCCGCGAGGCCCGGCCTTTTGTGTTGCCGCTAGGCGCTGATCAGTCGGGCGAGCCCATCTCCTCGTAGGGCACGTCGGCGGCGGTCGGATCGGCGGCCGGCGAATCGGCGGGCTGGTCGCCCGTCATGTGGGTCGGGTGATCGGCCATCATGTCGGCGGCCGCCCCCTCGCGCGGTTTGCGCAGGTCAGCGGCGACTTCCTTGGAGCGCGCCGCAAGCTTCTGGCCGGCAACTTCAGTCATGCCGGCGGCCCTGTGAGCCAGCGGACCGGCCTTTGTGCCGGCAACCGCGGCCAGCTCGGCTGCCTTTGCGGCGACCTCGCGCATGACCGGGCCGGCCTGGGTGGCCAGGGTGTCAATCATCTGCTGGAGCTGCACCAGCATCTCGCGGCCGGCGCGCGGCTTGTCGCCGCTATCGGCCATGTTCTCGTTGGTCTGAGTCTGGTTCTCGTCCATGGCCCGATTCTAATGCCGGAAGTGGCGCGTTCCTGTGAGAAGCATTGCGGCGCCGGCGGCATCCGCTGCAGCAACGACCTCCGCGTCACGTTGTGAGCCGCCGGGTTGGACGAAGGCGGTGACGCCGGCCTGCGCGCACACCTCGAGCGCGTCGGGGAACGGGTAGAACGCGTCGCTGGCGCAAACCGCGCCCGCCGCACGGTCGGGACCGGCCTTCGCAACAGCGAGGCGGGCGCTGTCGACGCGGCTCATCTGGCCGGCGCCCACGCCGACGACCGCACGGCCCTTCACGAGCACGATGGCGTTCGACTTGACGTGCCGGCAAACGCGCCACGCCAGCTCGAGCGCGGCGCGCTCGTCGTGGGTGGGCGAGCGCTTGGTCGCGACCGTCCAATGCGTTGGGTCATCTTGAGCCACGTCAGCCTCGGTCACCAGGATGGCGCCGCCGGCGCTCCGCAACTCCATCCCGGCCACCGGAGGCGCGCCCAGGCCCGGATCGAGGAGCACTCTCAGGTTTGGCTTCTTGCCCAGGATTGCGAGCCCGTCGGGCGTGATATCCGGCGCCACGACGACCTCGAGAAAGATCGCGGTCAATTTCTCGGCCAGTGGCGCGTCGATCGGTCCGGTCAGCGCCACCACGCCGCCGAAGGCGCTCGCCGGATCCCCCGCCAGCGCCCCGTCCCAGGCGCTCAACAGGTCACCGGCTTCGGCAACGCCACACGGATTGGCGTGTTTGACGATCACGCAGCCAGGGGCGCGCAGGTCGCGCGCCAATCCTGTGGCCGCGGCGGCGTCGAGGATGTTGTTGTAGGAGAGAGGCTTGCCCTGCTGCAGCAACGGGCCAGTCGAGAAGGCGCCCGGCGCCAGCTCGACGCCGCTCGCGAGATACAGCGCGGCCGACTGATGCGGGTTCTCGCCATAGCGCAGCTCCTGCACCCGCGCCAGGTCGAGCGCCAGCCGGCCGGGCAGCTCGATCCGCTTCCACCAGCGGCGCGACAGAATGTCCGCGATCAAACCGTCGTACCCGGCGGTCAACCGGAAGGCGGCCGCGGCCAGCTCGCGCCGCATGTCATGGCTCAGCCCTCCCCCGTGGCCCAGCTCGAGCAAAACGGCGTCGTACTGTGCCGGATCGGTGACGATGCCCACGCTCTCGTGGTTCTTCGCCGCCGCCCTGACCAAAGTCGGGCCGCCGATGTCGATCTGCTCGATCAGCTCGTCGTCGCTGATGCCCGCTTGCGCCGCCGCCTTGGCGAACTGATAGAGATTGACGACGACGAGCTCGAACGGCTCGATCATCTCTGCCGCCAGCTGGGCGCGGTGGTCATCGAGCCGCTGATCGGCCAGCACGCCCGCGGCAATTCGCGGGTGGAGCGTCTTGACCCGGCCGTCGAGCATCTCGGGGAAACCCGTCACGTCGGCGACGTCCGTTACTGCCAGGCCCGCCTCGCGCAAGGTGCGCGCCGTGCCACCGGTCGAGACGAGCTCAAAGCCGATGCCGGCCAGGCGCGTGGCGAAAGCGGCCAAGCCGTTCTTGTCCGAGACCGAAAGCAGGGCCCGCCGTGGCCGCGGCAGACCGTCCGCGCGCTGCCAGTCGACTACAGCCTTCTTGTCGGTAACGGTGATCGCCCCCGCCAGT
>JARXKQ010000054.1 GCA_030271555.1 Chloroflexota bacterium
CTCCCGTGACGCCGCACGGCGGTTTCTCGTTGCGCGCCATGGCCTGGCGCCGCCGCGCTCCCTGCCCGCCGATCCACGGAGCGTCCTGGCCGCCATCGAGCGGCTGGGCGTCCTCCAGTTCGACCCGCTCGAAGTGCCCGGCGCGCGCAACCATGACCTGGTGCTGCATTCGCGCATCGCCGGCTACCGGCGCGAGTGGGCGGAGCGGTGGCTGTACGGGCCGGACCGGCGGCTCTTCGAGATCTACAACAAGAGCCTCAACATCGTGCCGATGGCTGAGCTGCCGCACTACAGCTACAGCTGGACGCGCTACGTGGAGCGCTACCAAGACGGTGTCCTGCGCGAACACGCCGATGTCGTTACCGAGATCCTGGCCGAGATCGAGAAGCGCGGACCGCTGACAACGGCCGACTTTGCGCATCACTCGTATTCGGTCGATTGGTGGTGGGCACCCACGCGGGCGGCACGAGCGATCCTCGAGGCGCTGTTCGTAATCGGCCGAGTGGGCATCTCGCGCCGCCTGGGCAACCGGCGCTACTACGACCTGATCGAGCGGCTCGTCCCGGCCGACGTTCTGGGGCGTAAGGAATCGGCCGAGGAAGCGACGCTCCACCGCCTGCTGTCGCGCTTCCGCGCAGTGGGCCTGACCTCGCCGCAGGCCAATGCCGAGGTCATCGTCGGGACCGGCAAAGCGGCCGAACGGCAACGACTGACCGAGCAACTCGTCGAACGCGGCGATATCGTCCCGGTCCAGGTCGAGGGCATGCGCGGCCTGCGCTATGCCATCAGCAGTGAGCAGCCACTGCTCGATGCGGCTGGCTCCGGGGCAGCCACAGCGGAGCCGGGCGTCGCCTTCCTGGCGCCGCTCGACCCGCTCGTGTGGGATCGCCGCCTTCTCGCGACACTGTTCGACTTCGACTACATCTGGGAGGTCTACGTCCCGGAGCACAAGCGCCGCTGGGGCTATTACGTGCTGCCGATCCTCTTCGGCGATCGACTCGTCGGTCGGATCGAGCCGCGCCTCGATCGAGCGAGCAAGACGCTGCGCATCCTGGGCCTGTGGTGGCAGGACGGCTTCAGCCCGCGCGCCGCTGTAGGTTTCGTCGAAGCGATGCGGGAGGCCCTACGCGACTACGCGGCCTTCGTCGGCGCGAAGCGCATCGAGTGGTTGCCGGCCACCGGCGGGTCGGCGCGGCTGTTTGGGTCGATAATCGGTCGGGGAAACGCAAGGAGGACCTGATGTACCTGGGTGACTCGATGCCCGTGACCACGATCCCGGTGACCGACCTTGATCTGGCTCGGCCTTTCTATCGCGACGTGCTCGGCTTGCAGCTCTTGGAAGAGAACGAGTACGCGATCCGTTTCGGGGTCAATGGTGGGGCGCAGATCTCGACTTACAAGCGGCCGCCCATCGAGCGCGGCCACACGACCTGTCACTTCGAGGTCGCCGACATCGAGGCCGCCGTGGCCGAGCTTCGCTCACGCGGGGCCGTCTTCGAGGAGTACGACCTGCCGTATCTCAAGACGATCAATGGCATCGCTCCCATGGGGCCCACGGCGCGCGGTGCATGGCTCAAGGATCCGGACGGCAACGTGCTTGGCCTGCGCCAGGGACCAATCCCCGGGATGGCGGCCAAGTGAGCGGCTTTCGTGAAGCCGTTCTGGCGAGCGGCAACAGCCTCAGCGGCTGGACGGGGTTCAGCGTCTTCGGCGTCAGCCAGCATGGCAGCCTGCCAAGTCCGTTCGATGCACCAGCGGGTAATCGGTTGTGGGGTCCGCAGGGCAGTCATCCGCTCGCCGCAATCGGGCTTGAAGAGCTCGTCAAGCGCTCGAGCGACGGTCTCGATGGCGAGATCACGATCAAGGAGCCAGTCAAGATCGGCGAGGCACTGTCCGGCCACTTGAAGCTCACCGCGCGCAAGAACATCAACGCGCGCAGCGCCGTGTTCCGGCTCGTTGGCGCGCTCCTGGTCGAACGCCAGGGATCGCGCGAGGAACGCGACAGCAAGGGCAATGTCATCAAGAGCGAGCAGTGGACCGAGATCAACGGCAGCGTCTTCGATGACGAGCCACTGATCGAGCCGGCACTCCCCGCGCAACTCACCGCGGGCCAGACGTTCGAGACCGACTTCATGCTGCCTGCCCCGCGCCTGGGTCCGGTCACCGCGCACATGGGCAGCGCCGCGATCGTCTGGGCGCTCGACGCCAAGTGGGACGTCTCGATGGGCGGCGACGAGCATGTCGCGGCACTCGTCAACGTCAAGCAGAACCTCGACTACCTGCGCAGCGGCGCGGTCCGACTCGATGACGGCGCGATGTTCGACGTCTACGGCTCGGGCGACGCCACGATCAGCGTCAAGCCGCTGCCCCCGCTCGCCGCCGGCTGGGAGTTCGAGGTGACCGTCAATTGGCCCGGCGCGGGCGCCGGACGCGGAGGCCGACTCGAGCTCCAGGCCGATGTCGACGCACCCAACAAGCTCGGCAGCGTGGTGCTGTTCAGCCAACCGGTGGATCCTGCCGCGTTCAAGGCGGGCTTCACGACGAAGATCACTATTCCCGCCGACGCGCCGGCGACACTCAACGACAAGGGCGTCGCGGTCCACTATCGGATCAGGGCGTTGGTCGATAGGGCGTTTAGAAGCGACCTCGCCGTGGAGCGTTTCATCGCGGTCATGTAGCCTCCCGACCAACTACACAGCACGGGGGGAGAGATGTTTCAAGCCGGTCCAGCGCGTCATCTGATCGTCTGTGCAGCGGTCGCGCTGGCGCTGATCGGATGCACCACGAATGCCACGTTCAACGTCATGCCGGAACAGGTTCCCGGCGCCACCGTGGGGCAGGTCTACGAGGTCGCGATCACCGCGATCTATCCCGAGGGCGGCAACGTGCCGACGCTCAGCCTGACTACTGACAGCGGCGCCCTGCCGCCCGGGATAACGCTGAGGCACACGTACCAGGGCGGCGCGGCAATCCTGGGCACACCGACAACTGCGGGGACGTACACCTTCAAGTTGCGCGCCACCGGCGAGGGCTGCACGATGAGCGGCTGCCCGTTCGGTGTGCGCGACTACACGCTCGTCGTGACCCAGTAGCGAGCTACTTGAGCAGCATCTTGCCCATGCGGCGCGACGCGATGAATACGAACAAGAGACCCATCGCGAACAGGTAGAGGACGTCGATCAGCTGGGTGAAGCCGATGACGCCTGTGGTCATGGCCCGCACCAGGTCCACGCCGCGGTACAGCGGCGAGAACTCGACGATCGTCCGCAGCGGCTCGGGGTACGTCGTGATCGGGAAGAACGTGCCGCTGAACAGGAAGAGCGGCAGCGTCACCACGAACAGCAGATCAAGGTCCTGCCACGAGCGCATGAACGTCACCGCTACCAGTCCGGCCGCGGCCGTTGCAAAGCCGATCAGCATTGATGCGGGCAGCGCGAAGATGCCCATGCCGCTTGGCACCAGCCCCATCGCGAACATGACCGCGAGAAAGCCCAGGCCGTACAGCGCGCCGCGGCCCAGTGCCCAGACCACCTCGCCCAGCGCGATGTCGCCCACGTTGAGCGGCGTCGCGAGCATGCCGTCGTAGGCCTTCTCGTAGCGCAGCCGGAAGAACATGTTGGTCGAGTCGTAGACCGCGCCGTTCATCGAGGCCGTGGCCAGCAGGGCAGGCGCAACGAACACCGCATAGGGGATCTGCGATCCGTCGGGGCCCGCGACCGTGCCAATGAGCGAGCCCAGGCCAAAGCCGATGCCCAGCAGATAAAAGAGCGGCTCGAAGAAGCCGCTGAAGATGACCATCCAGCCGCGTCGAAAGATGAACCGGTTGCGCTCCAGGATGTGGACGCTGTGGCGGCTGCCGAACGGCAGGACGTGCGTGACAGCAGAGCCGGTCATGGTCGTGGCCATCTCAGATCACCAGCCGCTTCTTGAAAGTCTTGAATGCGAAGAAGGTCCCGATCGCGATCATGCCGAGCACGACCGCCAGGTGGATGCCCAGCGTGAGCAGATCCAGGTCATGACCGATCGCCAGCGACCGCGTCAGCGCCACGCCATGGAACAGTGGCGTGAACCAGGCGATCCAGCGCACCGTCTCGGGCAGCTGCTCAATCGGGAAGAACGTGCCGCTGAACAGGAAGAGCGGCGTGACGACGAAACGGAAGATGATCGAGAACGACTGCTCGGTCTTGCGCGTCGCCGTCCAGGCCGACATGCAGATCCCGAACGCGACGCCGGTCAGGATGGCGCTGGGCCAGGCCAGGAAGAAGGTCGGTGAGCGGAACGCGCCAAAGAGGAAGGCGACGACCATGAAGACGCCGGTCACGATGGCGAGGCGCACGAACAGCCAATAGAGGTGACCCAGGACGATGTCGCGCACGGTGATGGGCGTGGCGATCATCGCGTCGAAGGTCTTGAGCCACTTGAAGCCCGCAAACAGCGGCCACGAGCCTTCGACGGTGCCGGTCTGCATCGCCTGCGCGGACATGATGCCCGGCGCCAGGAACACGAGGTAAGGCACGCCGCCGAACGCGGTGATGTTGGGCACGAGGCTGCCCAGCGCCACGCCCATCGCGGTCAGGAACAGGACCGGCGACACGAGCGTGCCGAAGAACGTGCCGCGCCAGACCCGGCGATAGACGAGCAGCGACTGCTCGAGCTTGCGCAGGCCGGGGAACTTGAACGCTCCGCCCCGGGCAGGCGCCGGCGGCGCGATTGCTGTCATGATGGCTATTCGATCAACGAGCGCCCGGTGAGGCGCAGGAAGACGTCCTCAAGGCTGGACCGTCGCACGAGGCTCGTTTCTGGTCGCAGGCCGCGCTCGTGCGCGGCGGCCGCAACGTCCTCACCGTCCGCGGCATAGATCAGCACCCGGTCGGGCAGCTTTTCGACGCGCTCGCCCAGTCCGTCGAGCTGGCCGTCAAGGGTCTCCTGGACGCCAACGGGGAAACGCAGCTCGAGCACTTCCTTGGTTGAGTACTGCTCGATCAGGCTGCGCGGTGAGCCCTCGGCGACGATCTTGGCCTTGTCCATCACAACGAGTCGGTCGCACAGCTGCTCCGCCTCATCCATGTAGTGCGTCGTCAGGACGAGCGTCGTGCCGCGCTGCTTGAGCCGGTAGAGGCGGTCCCACACGAGGTGCCGCGCCTGCGGATCCAGTCCCGTGGTGGGCTCGTCGAGCAGCAGCAGGTCAGGCTCGTTGATGAGTGAGCGGGCAATAGTCAGGCGGCGCTTCATGCCGCCGCTCAGCGGCTCGACAAGGGAGCTCGCGCGGTCGTTCAGCTGGACGAACTCGAGCAATTCCATTGCGCGCGAGCGCGCCTCGGCGTACGAGAGATCGAAGTACCGGCCGTAGATCAGCAGGTTCTCGAGGACCGTCAGCTCCGTGTCGAGCGTGTCGAGCTGCGGCACGACACCCAGCCGTGCGCGAATGGAAGCGCCGTTCTTGTCGGGGTCCGTGCCCAGGACGGACAGATCACCGCCAGAGCGCGGCGACACCGCGCCGATCATGCGCATCGTCGATGTCTTGCCCGCGCCGTTAGGCCCCAGGAAGCCGAACGCCTCACCGGGCGCGACGTCGAAATCGATCGCGTCCACCGCGACGAAAGTGCCGAACTTCTTGGTCAGGCCGCGGGCGCGAATCAGGGGTTCGCGAGCAGCCCCTGAAACGCCGCCGGAGGCAGCCTGAAGCGGGGTCGCAGACTCGGGGCCGGGCACCGCGGCATGTTAGCGCGACGGGCTTTGTGGCACAGCACTCGCCACTTTGTCCCTAATCCCCCACAATTAACTAGGAATGAGGGTTTCCGCTAAGTCCGACTATGCCGTTCGAGCCGCCGCAGAGCTTGCTGCCGCGGGCGTGGGCGGCCACCGCAAGCGCGAGCAGATCGCCGCTGCGCAGCAGATTCCCTCGAAGTTCCTCGAGACGATCCTGCTTGATCTCAAGCACTCGGGCATCGTCAAGAGCACACGCGGCGCCGAAGGCGGCTATGGCCTGGCGCGCCCGGCGGCGGATATCTCGATCGCCGACGTCGTTCGCGCCGTTGACGGGCCGATGGCCACCATGCGTGGCGAGCGCGTCGAGCAGGTCACCTATGAAGGTGCGGCCACCGCGTTGCGCGACGTGTGGGTCGCGGTCCGCGCGAGTCTGCGCCGCGTGCTGGAGACAACCAGCCTTCAGGATCTCGTCGACAACCATCTGCCCGACCAGGTGCGCGAGCTGACGGCCGACCCAGAGGCGTGGATCTCACTCAACCGCCGCCGCCGCGCCCCACACGACCAGGAATAAGGGTCCCTACGCAGCACGACAACATCCGGCGTTAACGGCGTCGCCTTAACGTCCACGCTCATCTGTTGTCGATTTGAAGTCCGTAGCGGGTCCGTCGACCGCTCCGTACAGCTACGACTCGATGAGTCCCCAGCGGCGACGGATCGCACGATCGAGCGTGCCGAAGAACACCAGGTCGACGACGATGCCGATGATCAGGATCACGAGCATCGTGGCGAGCAGGCCGGTCATGTCAGAGAACTCGCGCGCGAACTGAAGCCGCACGCCGATAGATGGCTGAGCGGCCACGATCACCAAGAGCTCGCCGGCGAGCAGGCTTCGCCAAGCGAACGCCCAGCCCTGCTTCAGGCCGCCGACGAAATTCGGCAGCGCCGCTGGGAAGATGACATGGCGGTACCGGTCGACGCCGCGCGCGCCCATCACCTGACCGGCGCGCATCAGGATGCGCGGTATCTGGTCGACCCCGGCAATCAGGCCGTTCGCAATCGACGGCGCCGCGCCCAGGACGATCACGAACATGATTGCGGTCTCGGTCAGACCGAACATCACGATGGCGAAAGGGAACCAGGCGATCGAGGGCATCGTTTGGAGACCGGTTATGAGCGATGCGATGGCGGTTCGCAAAAGTCGGGAGCGCACAATCGCGAGCCCAAGAAAAGTGCCGATCGCCAGGGCCAAGCCAAAGCCCAGCGCGGCCCGCTGCATGGTGATCATCACCGCGCGCGGTAGATCGGGCCCGAGCAGATCCTTGCCCAACTCCGCGAGGACAGGCAGCGGAGCGGGAAGCGCGTAGCCGGGCTTCCAGCGTGTCAAGACCACCAGCTGCCAGATGAGC
>JARXKQ010000055.1 GCA_030271555.1 Chloroflexota bacterium
ACCTCTCCTGCCACCCGATAACTCTAGCGACGACGACTGACTTTGCCGGGCCGTCGGGTTGGCAAGAGGATTATGATTACAACTTGTGAACGCCACACCGCCGCCCGAGGAAGCGCGTCGAGCCATCCTGTTGCTCGACCGTCCGATCGTCGTTGACCTGGTCCAGCTGACGCTCAATCACGGCCTATTCGTCGTCCGCCCCGCGCGCGATCTGGCTGAGGCCGAAAAGATCCTGGCCGACTGGTCACCCCATCTCGCCGTCGTCGATATGGATCACGATGACAGCACCGATCTCCTGCGCCGGCTCGGGGCGTCGAACAGCCTGACCGCGAGCTCTACGCCGGTGCTGGGCCTGACCCGTCGTGGCGACCTGCCGACTAAGCTAAAGGCATTCGACCTGGGCGTGGACGACATCATCACCGTGCCTTTCTCGCCCGAAGAGCTGCTCGCCCGAGCGATCGTGCTGACCCGGCGCGCGTTCGGCATTGATCGGCCGATCGTGCCGACAATCAAGCTCGGGGAGATGGAGATCAACATCCTCAAGCGCGAGGTTCGGGCAGGCAATTCGGTCATCCACCTGAGCAGCATCGAGCAGAGCCTGCTGTACCTCCTCGCCAGCCGCAGCGGCCGCGTGGTGACGCGCGACGAGATCATGGACGTCGTGTGGGGCACCGACTTCGTGGCCGAAAGCAACGTCGTGGATCGGCATATTCGGAGTCTGCGAATCAAGCTTCAAAACGACTATCGCCGTCCCCGGTTCATCGCGACGGTGCCCGGCAAGGGCTACAAGTTCATTCCCACGTTCACAAACGACGGCTGGGACGAGGCTTAGGTTCGGCCGGCGGTCAGCGCCTGAACCAACCGCGCGAGCGGTTCAGTCCGAAGATGAGGATGAGCGCGATCGCGCCGATCGTGGCGATCACGATGCTCTCGACGTTGATGCCGTTGACCGACCCCTTGTGAAGCACCTCTGTGGCCACGAACCCGCCAACGATGCCGCCGACGATGCCCAGCACGACCATCATCACCAGGCCTGTCTTCGAGCCCATGAGCATGTTCGCCAGAAAGCCGGCGATCGCGCCGACGACGATCCAGGAGATGAGACCCATTTGAATTCGTACCTTTCGGGTGTTGGCTGATTACCCATTGAGCATCGGCGTTCGTGCGGCGCGCGCATTACCGGTCGTAATGACCTTGCGATGGCAGACCGCGAAATTGCAACGAGTAGGGCGCCGAGAAACGCTCGAATGCAATTTCCGCAGGGTGGCCCGCCTGGGCGGCGGGTCACACCTTGCTTGGATCGGAGAAACCCAATGGCGCAGTCGGAGCTCAGCGCTCCCTTTCTCGGCGAAGTCGGCCGAGCGACTCATTGGGAACCAACAGGCGCCGACGGTGAACCGCCCGTAGACATCTGGAGCCGGCTCCCGGCGCCCCAGGTCGCCCAACCGACGATGACCGTCACCCGCGCAGCGGATCGGACAGGCATCGAACACGTCCTTTCGGCATGGCGCGCAGCAGAGAGGCAGCTGAGCGAACACATCGAAGCCAGCCCCATGAGATCGCTCATCCAATCGGAGATCGCCCGGCTACGCCTCGAGTACCAGAGGTTGTTCGCACAAGCGCTGCGATAGCAAATTCCACACCGCCTGGGCCGGTCCCCTCCCGGCCCAGGCGGTAGCATCCCGGTGCAGTGAGCATCGGCACTCCGTTCCACGACCGCACCGGCCCGCTCAATCAGAAGCAGCAGTGGCGCGAGTGGTCGGGCTATTTCGCGGCGAGCGTCTACGACACCTCGCACATCCACGAGTACTTCGCGATCCGCAACCAGGCGGCGCTGATCGACGTGTCGCCGCTCTACAAGTACGTGCTGCGTGGCCCTGATGCCCTGCGTCTCGTGGACCGCGTCATCAGCCGCGACGCGACGAAGATCAAGCCGGGTCAGGTGGTCTATGCCGCGTGGTGCGACGAGCACGGCAAGGTCATCGACGACGGCACCGTGGCGCGGCTCGATGACGACTCGTACCGCTGGACCGCGGCCGATCCCAACCTGCGCTGGTTCGAGCTCAACGCGCGCGGCCTCGACGTCCAGATCGACGACATCTCCGAGTCCACCGCCGCTATCGCTCTCCAGGGACCGCAATCACGCGCGGTCCTGTCAGCGCTCACGGGCACCGACTGGACCGACCTGCCCTACTACCGCCGCCGAACCACCAAGGCCGGCAAGATCGCACTCGATGTCAGCCGCACCGGCTACACCGGCGACCTGGGCTACGAGTTGTGGGTCGATTCCAAGCAGGCGGTTGCGCTGTGGGATCGACTGATGGAGGTGGGTCGGCAGTTCGGCATCCATGCGGCCGGAATGCTGGCGCTCGACATGACCCGCCTCGAGGCCGGGCTCATCCTGATCGAGGTCGACTACACCTCGTCGCGCCATGCGCTCGTGCATGAGCAGAACTACTCGCCGTTCGAGATCGGCCTGGGCCGGATGGTAAACCTCGACAAGGCCGCTGATTTCGTTGGTAAGCGTGCGCTGGTGGCCGAGCGGGCCGCTGGTGGTCCGGCACGCCGGTTGGTCGGGCTGTCGGTCGATTGGCAGTCCATCGAGAAGCTGTACCAGCAGCAGGGATTGCCCATCGGCGTTTCCTATTCCGCGTGGCGCGAACAGCGCCCGGTGTATGACCGCCGCCGGCAAGTTGGCCGCGCCACGAGCGGCACGTGGAGTCCCATCCTCAAGGAGCAGCTCGCCCTGGCGTCGGTTGACGCGATCTACTCGGCGCCGGGCACGCAGCTGCAGCTGGAATGGACGGTCGAGGGCCGGCGCGGCAAGGCCGACGCGAGAGTCGTCGCGCTGCCCTTCTTCGATCCCCCGCGCAAGCGCGCCTGACCTAGTAGCGCGCGGCCGGCCCGAAACCGGCCAAAGCAGAGATCCTCCCCCACAGCTCGCGCCGGTCCGCCGCGGTGAGGCGTGTCTGCGTGGCGCGGTCGAATGGGCGTGGACGCCTGTCGAGATACAGCTGCCCACCCGGCGGAACCACGTCATCGCTCGTGGCGAGCCAGGTGAGCGTGTCGATGCCCTCGTCCAGAGTGCGCGGCAGCGGGCGCATGAGCCGGTAGAAGCCCGGCAGCGACTCGGCCAGGCCGGGTGTGTCGGCCCAGCCGGGATGCATCGCGTTGAACGAGATCGTCGTCGCAGCGAAGCGGCGCGCCCATTCGGTCATCAGCGCGACCTGGATGCGCTTGGCCTGCGCATAGGCACGCGGCCCGGAGAACGGGCGCGACTGCCACTGCAGGTCGTCGAAGTCGACTCGCTGCGTGTACATGCCGCCCGACGTAACGGAGATGACCCTCCCGTCCGGGGATGCGCTCGATTTCTGGCGCGTCGAGGAGGTGCGCCGGCCGGAGCTACTGCGCCTGCGTGCCGAGATGCGCTTACCCGGACGTGCCTGGCTGCAAGGGACTGCCCGGCCTCGCCTACTGGTACGGGCTGTATCCAATCCACACAGTTATCTTTCGGCGCATGGTGCGCAAGCTCGCGCAACGAGCGCTGGCGCCGACGTCAGGCTGACGCGGCGCGGCGTGCCTCGAAACGCTGCGCTTGACCCCCTAGCTCATCGAGGTGGCGGCCCAGCACGGCCCGCGCCTCCTCAGCGCGCCGATCGAGGCCAGTCATCTCGAAGATGCCCCAGTGCTTCACGATCGGCATGACGATCTCATCGCGGTGGATACGCAGATCGTAGATGCCGGCGCGGGCGATATCGACTGCCTTGCGCCGAAAGCCGGGTATGCCCGCGCCGGGCATCTGGAAGTTCAGGATCTCGTCGACGATCGCGCACACCGCGCCCGACGGATCGATCTCGAGAGCGGCGCTCATCATGTCGCGGTAGAAGACCATGTGCAGGTTCTCGTCGCTCGAGATTCGGACCATGATCCGGTCCGCCACCGGGTCGCTCGAGTAACGGCCGGTGTTGCGATGCGAGATCCGCGTCGCCAGCTCCTGGAACGTCACGTAGGCGAGGACATGGAGCGTGTCCGGCCGATCATGGTCGTAGCCCTGCTGGAGCTGGCTCATCCGGCCCCGCTCCAGAGCGACCGGGTCGATGTTGCGCGTGACCGTCAGGTAGTCGCGCAACACGATCGCGTGACGGCCCTCCTCCGCCGTCCAGCGCCCGATCCAGGTCGCCCACGCACCCTCGCCCGGCCTGAAGACGGCGGAGATGACGCGGTGGTAGGAAGGCAGGTTGTCCTCTGTCAGCAGGTTGACCTCGAAAGCCGTCTGGGCGACGCCGCTCAGCCGCGGCTGATCCGGCGTCCACGGCTCCTTGTCGAAGTCGCGCCCCAGCGAATAGGGCACGTAGTCGTGCGGAAACCACTCCTGGGCCACCGACAGGTGGCGGTCCAGCAGCCGCGCCGCGACCGGCTCGAGCTCGAGCAGCAGCCCTCGTTCGGTCTTGCCCACAGTGGCCGGGTTCATCGGCGCAGCCTAAGGACGCAGGGTGCCCGAGAAGACCTGCCACGCCAGCAATGACTTGGCGATCAGGCTGAAGAGCATGTAGGCGCGCTCGCCGTACAGGTAGTCGCGCCATCGGCCGATCTTGCCGTACTGCAGGACCATGTTGATCGCGAAGACGTTGAAGCTGATGAAGAGCGAGATGAAGATGATGAACACGAAGGCGGGGATGGCTGCCGCGCCCGGCGCCGTCGCCGCGGTGACGATGGCGGCTCCGATCACGAGCCAGGGGACGATGCCCATGATGCAGCCGAAGACGTAGTGCAGCCACTGCGGGCGGGCCCGGCCTTCGTTGGCCGCCTCCATGCTCCAGCCGAAAAGGATCATGCCCACGTTGGCGCCGAAGATGGCGATCAGCGTGCCGATCTCCTGGATGCCGGTCAGGCTGGCGATGACCACGATCATCACGCTCGACGAGAAGGAGTACTCGATCCAGCGCGCCGGGTTCTGGCCGCGGGCGAGGTGGCGCTCATACCAATCGCGGAATGGGAACGCGACCGCGAAATGGGCGACGGCGCTGAGCATGAAGAAGAGCGCCACGGCGAGGCCGATGGGGTAGTCGAAGAGCTCGCGCTGCGCCCCGCTCAGCGTGCGCGTGACCGGGTCGAATGAGAGGTACGAGCTCACCACCGGCGCGGACGCGAGTGGGTTCTTGAGGTAGGTCGCCCAGACCATGATCAGGAACTGCGCGAAATGAAGAACGGTCAGGACGACGTTCCAGCGATGTAGTGAGGCGGCGCGTGCCGGCTCGATCGGCTGTGCGGCCGTTGGCGAGGCTGCCAGAGTCGACATCAGAAGTTTCCTAACTGTTTGATGACTGCCGGGCGAGTCCCGGTCGGACTGCGTTTGGCGGCGAGCCGCGCGATCTCATCGCAGATCGTAGGACCTCGACTGCAGACGACGGGTCATGAGGCAGGACCAGGGCGGGCTCCGCCCCGGTGCGATCCACGTCTGCGGCGGCACGGCCACCGAACGCGATCACTATTCGTGGAGCGGCCGCGCGCAGGGCTCGGCCGAGTCGTCCCGCGGGGTCGACGTCGGCGGGAACCACGGCCCCAATGACGGCCGCGACGGCCGAAGTCCGCGCCGCTGCCTCGATCCAGTCCTGGAGCGGCAGATCGGCTCCGAGGAGACGAACGCCGATGCCGGATCGCCGCGCCGTGGTCGCAAAGGCCAGGGCGCCCAGCTCGTGACGTGCGCCGGGCGGCAGCCCGACCAGGACCACATCCTCGTGGTCGCCCGGACGGCCGGCAGCCATGAAGGCTGCGCCCAGACGCCGTTGCACGGCCCCGGCCGCGGCATGCTCCGCGGCAACATCGACGCGTCCTTGCTGCCAGCCCTCGCCGAGGGCGACCAGCGCCGGCATGATCAGCTCGGCCACTACCTGCTCGAACGAGCCGCGGGCAAACATGTCATCAAGGATCGCCTCCACGCCGCGCTCATCGAACTGGCCGGCGGCCGTGACGAACGCTTCGACAAGCTCGTTCGCACCGGTGAATGTCCTGGCGCTGGCCGTGCCTGAAACGTTAACGTCGCCCGCCAGCAGGCCGACCGCAGCTTCGTCGAGGTCGCGGATGTGCCCGGCTGCGGTGCTCGGTGCCCAGCCCTCGTCAATCAGGCGGCGCATCGCACGCAAGCGATCGATCGACCGGTCGTCGTAGAGGCGATAGCCGGAGTCGGTCCGGGCGGGATTGACCACGCCGTAGCGCCGCTCCCACGCCCGTAGGAGCTGGACGGCCACGCCTGATCTCGATGCCGCTTCCTTAATCGTGTACACAGTGTGTAGAACACTACCAGATACAAACAGTTGACACCGGCGTTGCTGACGCGCACACTATGGACAAACGTTGTGCATTCGCTCAACACAGTTGGCAACCGAACATAGCTCGCAACCCCGAGGTTCCCGTGACGACGCACCGCCTATCTGCCAGCCAGCACATCGCCCGCCCCGTCGAGGAGGTGTTCAGCTTCTTTGCCGAACCCCGCAACCTGGCCAGGCTCACGCCGTCATCGATGGACTTCGCGTTCCTGAGTGACGACTTCGTGATGCGCGAGGGTCTCACGATCGAATACCGCCTGAGGCCGCTATTCGGCGTGCCCGCGAAGTGGCGGACGCTCATCGCCGAGTACGACGCTCCCCACCGATTTGCCGACGTTCAGCTGGCCGGTCCGTATCGCCGCTGGGAGCACCGCCACACGTTCACCCCGGTGCCCGGCGGCACGCTCGTCGAGGATGACGTCGAATACGAGCTGCCCTTCGGTCCGCTGGGTGCCCTTGGCCACAGATGGCTGGTGCGCGGCGAGCTGGAGCGCATCTTCCGCTACCGGGCGCGGGCGATCGAGAGCATCTTCGCCGATGCGGCACATATCGCTTCTCCGCACACCGTGGCCGTTGCCGGCGGCACGGGCTTCGTCGGCGGAGCCATCGCCCGCGAGCTCTTCAAGCGCGGTCACCGGGTGATCGTGCTCTCACAGCGCGGCGAGACGGCACGCGGCAGTCTGCCCGACGCGATCGGGATCCGGTCCGCCGACGTGACCGTCGGCTCAGGCCTCGCGGCTGCCCTGGCCGGTGTCGACACGCTCGTCATCTCGCTCGCGTTTCGA